>NZ_APIO01000010.1:0-114960 GCF_000408945.1 Pseudomonas sp. G5(2012) | reverse complement strand
TTCGTCTCAACCGAGGCGCGCATTCTACAGCAGCCTCATTTGCTGTCAAGTGGTATTTTTCAGAAGTTTTCAAGGAATCCTTAACAACTTCAACCACTTGCGCCTCAGATCTCTCATCAGCGGGAGGCGAATTCTACAGCGTTACACGCTGCTGTCAACACCTCTTTTTCAACTTCCTTGGCACTTCGATGAACTGAAGCAACCCGCTGCCGAAAACTGCGTAACTCATTGTTTACCAAGGAGTTTTCCGTTTCGACTGCGCCGGAAGTGGGGCGAATTATAGGCTTCCAGAATCTGCCGTCAAGCATTGATCTGGTTTTTCTATCGAGAACACAAAAACAGCGCTTATATATAGACGCGCCTGCACCGATTGCGCAGTATATTGCCCAATACCAAGCACAACACTCAAGTTCCATACCTCGGACGGTGCCTCCCAATGAACGATCAGCCGCGCAGCCTTGCCTCGACCCTGTTTTCGGTCGGCCTGCTATTAATAGCCATGGCATCGATTCAGTCGGGAGCCTCGCTGGCCAAAAGCATGTTCCCCATTATCGGCGCCCAGGGCACCACCACCTTGCGATTGACCTTTGCCAGCGTGATCATGGTGTTGCTGCTGCGCCCATGGCGAGCGAAGCTCACCGCAAAATCACTGCGCACCGTCATTGTCTACGGCATGGCACTGGGCGGCATGAACTTCCTCTTCTACATGTCCCTGCGCTCTGTTCCCCTGGGTATCGCGGTCGCGCTGGAGTTCACCGGGCCATTGGCCGTTGCCATCTATGCTTCGCGCCGCGCCATCGACTTTTTGTGGATTGCCCTGGCCGCTGTCGGCCTGCTGCTATTGATACCGACGGGGGCCACGGCACAAGGGATTGATCTACTGGGGGCCGGTTACGCGTTGGGTGCAGGTGTCTGCTGGGCGCTGTACATTCTCTTCGGGCAGAAGGCTGGTGCCGACAACGGTGTACAGACCGCCGCCCTGGGGGTGGTGATTGCCGCCCTGTTCGTCGCCCCCATCGGCATCGTTCATGCGGGTGCAGCGTTGTTGACCCCGTCATTGATTCCGATCGCCATCGGTGTTGCCATCCTGTCCACGGCCCTTCCCTATACGCTGGAGATGGTTGCCCTCACGCGCATGCCGGCCAAGACCTTCGGCACATTAATGAGCATCGAACCGGCGGTGGGTGCCTTGTCCGGTTTGTTGTTCCTGCATGAATTCCTGTCTTTGTCACAGTGGATGGCCATCCTGTGCATCATCCTGGCTTCCGTCGGTGCCACCATGACGATGGGCAGTGCCGCCAAGCCCGCCGTTGCAGCCGATTGACGACCGGTTTTACACAGACTCTGGTATTTACCGCTCAATTAGGCCATGTTTAGGCCCGCAACCCAGTGCCAGAAATGGACTTTTTCAGGACAGGGACCTCAAAACGCTTCATGCGCAAGCGAATACTGCCAGACCGGGCGATAGATCCGGGAACGCTACAAGGATAGCAATGAAACGAATTTTGATACTGATCGCCGTTCTTGCAGTTGCGGGCTGCGCGGCGACCGCCAAACCCAAGATCAAACACGGAAAGAAAGGGATTCATATCAACTGTTCGGGGCTGTCGTCCTCGTGGGAACAGTGCTACACCAGCGCCGCCAACTCGTGCGCCCCCAAGAACTACAAGGTCATCGCCAAATCCGGCGATGCCGTGGAAGAGCCGGGTGATTATCCGTTCGGACTCAACCCCGCGGGCTATGCCAGCCGCAGCATGATCGTCATCTGTAAATGATCTGAGCCGTTGTCAGGTCCTGGGGCCTGCCAACTGGCGGCCGATCTCCTCATGGCTGGACTTCAGCACCCTGCGCTGCAGATCCGGCGTGATGAGCATTCGCGCCACCAACAGTGCACCGATGCATTGCGACAGAATCGCCCAAGCAAGACTGTCGCTCTCCAGCACCCGCGCCCAACTTTCCTGAAGCTGGCAGATCCAGTGCTCAGCCTGCTGTCGAATCAGCGGATCGGAGCGGGCGATCTCAGCCCCCAACGCCGGTAATGCACAACCTGTTTCCGGGTGCTCGACGTGGGACATGCTCAAGTAGAGCTTGAGGCAACGCTCGAATTTGTCGCGCCCCTGATCAGCCCCCAGCCGCTCCAGGCTCTGACGCAACTCACGCTCGACTATGGAAGCGAACAACGCGTCCTTCGACGCGAAGTGGCTGTAGAACGCGCCACCACTCAAGCCGATGGCTTTCATCAAACCGTCGACCCCCACCGTGGAAAACCCGGATTGCTTGGCCGACAGCGCGCTGCTTTGCAGCAGTTTCTCTCGGGTTTCCAGCTTGTGACTGGCTGAATAACGCATGGCCCTTCCCTCAGGTTCCGTGATCTTGACGCCTGTCGAATCGTAGCATAACGTTCGTTTAGTTAACGATCGTTTACTAAAGGGGTCCAGGCAATGAATAATAAGAAGGTCGTGCTGGTTGTCGGTGCGGGAGATGCCACGGGTGGCGCCATTGCCAAGCGGTTTGCACAGGAGGGATTCGTTGCCTGCGTGACCCGTCGCAGCGCGGACAAACTCCAGCCACTGGTCGATGCCATCAGGGCTGGCGGCGGCGAAGCCCACGGCTTCGCCTGCGATGCCCGCAAAGAAGACGATGTGATTGCGTTGGTCGAGCAAATCGAAAGCGACATCGGCCCGATCGAAGCGTTCGTGTTTAACATCGGCGCCAACGTGCCTTGCAGCATTCTTGAAGAAACCGCCCGCAAGTATTTCAAGATCTGGGAAATGGCCTGTTTCTCAGGCTTTCTCAATGGTCGGGAAGTGGCCAAGCGCATGGCCAAGCGGCAACGGGGTACCATCCTGTTCACCGGCGCCACCGCCGGCTTGCGCGGCGCAGCAGGCTTTGCCGCGTTTGCCGGAGCCAAGCACGGGATTCGTGCGCTGGCACAAAGCATGGCTCGCGAACTGGGACCGATGAATATTCATGTCGCCCACGTCGTGGTCGACGGCGCGATCGATACTGACTTTATCCGTGAGAGCTTCCCCGAGAAGTACGCCACCAAGGACCAGGATGGCATTCTCGACCCCGAGCACATCGCCGAGAACTATTGGTACCTGCACAGCCAGCCCCGCGACGCCTGGACCTTCGAGCTGGACCTGCGCCCCTGGAGCGAACGCTGGTGATCCGCCCCACCCTACGACAACAAGAAGAGTACATCGACGATGAGCAAAACCGTGGAGTTTTATTTCGATCTGGGCAGCCCCGCCACCTACCTGGCCTATACCCAGCTACCGAAGATCTGTGAACAGACCGACAGCCAACTGGTCTACGTGCCAATCCTGCTCGGCGGAGTGTTCAAAGCCACCGGCAACGCCTCCCCGGCCACCGTCCCTGCAAAGGGCCGCTACATGTTCATAGACCTTGATCGGTACGCTAAACGCTACGGTGTGCCGTTGAAAATCAACCCGCACTTTCCGATCAACACACTGGTGCTCATGCGTGCCGTAACAGGTATGCAGATGCGCCACCCTGAGCGCTTTGCCGCGTTCGTCGATTGCCTGTTCAAGGCACTGTGGATCGAAGGTCGCAACCTCAATGATCCGGCCACCGTCGGGGCAGTACTGAGCGAAAACGGTTTCGACCCGGAAGAGATCCTGGCCCTGAGCGCCGAAGAGGATGTCAAAAGCGCCCTCAAGGACACCACCGAAAAAGCCGTGCAACGCGGCGTATTCGGTGCACCGAGCATGTTCGTCGGCGAGCAACTGTTCTTCGGCCAGGATCGATTGGACTTTGTCATCGAAGCCCTAAGTTAAAAACCTAGGGCCCAGTCGACAATATGAGCCCGGGCGCTGGAGACAGCGCCCGGGCCAAAGTCGGTCAAACGGCCGCAGTTCGCGTGTTCAACCACTCCAGCGCAGCACCGTCGAGCAACGGGCTCAAGCGTTCGCGCACTTCGGCGTGGTAGGCGTTGAACCACTGTTTTTCCTCTTCGCTCAGCAGCGAGGTATCAAGACAGCGCGTATCGATCGGGCACAGGGTCAGGGTTTCGAACTTGAGGAATTCACCGAATTCACTGCTGCCTGCCTCGCGGTTCATGGCCAGGTTCTCGATTCGCACACCCCAGCGTCCTGGACGGTAGGTGCCCGGTTCGATCGACGTGATCATGCCTGGCAGCATGGCGGTTTGCGGCGCGGGGGCGGCCTGGTAGGCAATCACCTGCGGACCTTCGTGGACGTTGAGGAAATAGCCGACGCCGTGACCGGTGCCGTGACCATAGTCGACGCTTTCGGCCCAGATCGGCGCCCGGGCAATGGCGTCCAGCAGTGGCGACAGGATGCCCTTGGGGAATTGCGCACGGGACAAGGCAATCACGCCCTTTAGCACGCGGGTGCAATCGCGTTTCTGTTCTGCCGTTGGTGTGCCGACCGCGACCATCCGCGTGATGTCGGTAGTACCACCCAGGTACTGGCCGCCGGAATCGATCAGCAACAAGCCGTCACCTTCGATCACCGCGTGCTCTTCTTCGGTGGCGTGGTAATGGGGCATGGCACCGTTGGCGTTGAATGCGGCAATGGTGTTGAAGCTCAGCGACACGTAACCCGGCCGGCGTTTACGTGCCGCGGTCAGTTTTTCGTCGATGGTCAATTCGGTAATGCGCTCACGGCCCCAGGCCGATTCGAGCCAGGTGAAGAATTCGCACAGTGCTGCGCCGTCCTGCTCCATGGCCTGGCGGATGTGTTCGGCGTCTGCCAGGCTCTTCTGGGACTTGGCCAGGGTAGTCGGGTTCAGGCCTTCGATCAGCTTGACAGCGCTATCGAGGTTACCCAGCAGGCCCGCCGTTACCCGCGCCGGATCGACCAGCAGGCTTGCACCCGCCGGTATGGCGCGCAAGGCGTCGGCCACTTCGCTGTAGTCGCGCAAGGTCACGCCGTCCTGCTCCAGGACCGCACGCAGCTGCGCATCGACCTTGCCTAGCGCGACAAACAGCGTCGCCTGCTGCTGGCTGATCAAGGCGAAAGAGATGAACACCGGATTGAATGACACATCGCCGCCACGCAGGTTGAACAGCCAGGCGATGTCATCCAGGGTGGCAATGAAATGCCAGTCGGCAACACGTGCCTGCAAAGTCTCGCGCAGCTTGGCGAGTTTTTCGCCGCGGCTGACGGTCGCTTGCGGCGGCAAGTGCTGATAGATCGGTTCGTTCGGCAGGCTCGGGCGGTCACTCCAGACTTGGCTCAACAGGTCGATGTCGGTGCGCAGGCGTGCGCCCCGCTCCTCAAGCTTGCTGCCCAACGTGCGTGCGGAAGCCACCGCCATCACCGCGCCATCGACTGCGACCACTCCACCCTGTGGGGTTTGCTCGGCCAGCCAGTCCAACGGCCCGGGTTGCCCAGGTTGCAGCTTGACCAGCTCAATGCCACTGCCCTTGAGTTCCTTGCTCGCTTGTTCCCAATAGCGGCTGTCGGCCCAGACGCCTGCGAAATCCGCGGTAACGATCAGGGTGCCAACGGAACCGTGGAAACCCGACAGCCATTGGCGCCCTTGCCAGTAACCCGGCAGGTATTCGGACAGGTGGGGATCGGCCGACGGCACCAGCAAGGCATGGATACCCTCCCGGCTCATCAGCTCGCGGGTTTGCGCCAGGCGCTGGGGCACTGACCCGGTGATCGTAAACTGCGTATTCATCGTGACTCCTGCTAACCACTTGTCATTATTGTTCAGTGCCGATCAGGGTCGGCGCCTGGTTGCCCTATTGCCAGAATGCCGGAGCACTGGCGCAGGCGCTTTTAATCAGCTGTACCGCTTGATCGATATCCTGCTCGGTGGTGAACCGCCCCAGGCTCAAGCGAATGGTGCGACTCGCCGTGCGGGCATCATGCCCCAAGGCCAGCAGTACATGGGATGGCGCATTACTGGCGGAATTACAGGCCGAGGTCGCGGAAAACGCCATCGAGGCGAGCAATGCCGCGGAGTTGAACTCGCCTTCACTGAAGGTCAGGCTCAGGGTATGCGGGATGCGCCGGGTGAGGCTGCCATTGAGCCGCACACCCGGAATGCTCAGCAATTGCTCAAGCAGGCGTTCACGCAGGCGCACGATCAAGGCTTTTTCTTCATGGAACGAGGCCGCCGCCAGGGCAAAGGCCGCGCCCATCGCGGCAATCTGGTGGGTCGCCAGGGTACCGGAACGCAAGCCGCCTTCGTGACCGCCGCCGTGGATCTGCGCCAGCAAGCGCTGGTGCGCACGCGGGCCGACATACAGCGCACCGATGCCTTTGGGGCCATAGAGCTTGTGCGCCGAGAAGGACATGAGGTCCACCGGCCACTGCGCCAGGTCGATCGCAACCTTGCCCGCGCCTTGCGCCGCGTCGACATGAAACAATGCATTGCGCTCGCGCACCACCTGGCCGATGGCCGGGATGTCGTTGACCGTGCCCAGTTCATTGTTGACCAGCATCAGCGACACCAGGAAGGTGTCCTCGCGCATGGCGTCGCTGACCGCTTGCGCGGTGATCAGGCCATCGGCATCCGGCACCAGGTACGTCACCGCCACGCCGCTGTCCTGCAACTGCCTGGCGGTATCGAGGATGGCCTTGTGTTCGATCTGGCTGGTGATGAGGTGGCCGCAGGCCGAACCGCGCGCCTGGGCCACACCCTTGAGGGCAAGGTTGTTGGATTCGGTGGCACCCGAGGTCCAGACGATCTGTTCTGGCGTGGCGCCAACCAGTTCGGCAACCTGGCGCCGCGCCTGCTCTACCGATTGCCGGGCCTGTTGGCCAAAGGCGTGGGAGCTGGAGGCCGGATTGCCGAAATTACCGTCAAAGCCCAGACACTCGACCATGATCTTGATGACTCGCTCATCCACCGGCGTGGTGGCGGCATAGTCGAAATACAGCGGACGTTTATTCATAAAAGACTCGCAGAGCGTGTTCCGGGATCAGGAAGCTCATGACTGCAAACGGCGAAACGCAGCCTTATGAGCTGCGTGCGGTTTTCAGAAGGTTACCAATACCTGATCGGATGCCGTTAAAGAAGAACAACTTCATTTAAAAGTGCGTCGGAACGCTCCTGATGAGCCAGCTTAACAGGCATCGGGCGAGCGGTTGAAGCAATGCGTCAGCTAAAGCTATCGAGCAAGATCGGATACAGCGATGCCACCAGCAGCGCGGCCATGCCCCAATTGAACAGGCGCAACCAGCGCCGGTCCTTGAGGACATTGCGCAGCAGCGTGCCGCAAGCGGCCCAGACACCGACGCTCGGCAGGTTGATCAGGGCGAACACCGCGGCAATCACAACCACGTTGGTGAAATAGCCCTGCATCGGTGTGTAGGTGCTGATGGCACCGATGGCCATGATCCAGGCCTTGGGATTGACCCACTGGAATGCGGCGGCGCCCAGGTAGCTGATCGGCTTGGGCTCGCCTTTGCCGCTGTCCGAGACAGGCCCGGAGTGCGCGATTTTCCACGCCAGGTAAAGCAAATACGCCGCACCGACGTAACGCAGCACGGTGTAGAGCAGCGGATACGCCTGGAACACCGCGCCGAGCCCAAACCCCACTGCCACGACCAGCACGAAGAATCCGCAGGTGATGCCCAACATATGGGGAATGGTCCGCTGAAACCCGAAGTTCACCCCCGACGCCAGCAACATGGTGTTGTTCGGACCCGGTGTGATCGAGGTGACGAGGGCAAACAGGGCAAAGCCCAGCAGCAGATCGAGCGAGAGTGTCATGGGTGGCAATCCATCGGGGTCAGTCAGGTATTGACCCTATCGCGAACACCCGGGGAAACCCATGGACAGTTAGGCGAAAGTTCCAGCAGTACAGTTTTGGCTCAGCTCTGGCGACCGTGCAGCTGTACAGCTCGTTCGGCGTTCATCTCGCCCTGTTTGTCGAAACCAAAGGTTTTCCGTGGCTCGCCGAGCAGTTCGGCTTTTTTCGCGTGGTATTCATCGAAGGACAAGCCGCGACGATTCAGGGCTTCCAGCGCCAGCTCTCGGGTTTCTTCAGCGGTGTAGGGGCGCAATTCCGGGGAAACATGGCTGGCACATCCGGCAAGTACGGAGACTGCGAGCAGCAAGAAAGTGGCGATCAGAGGTTTCATTTTCGGCGTCCTGGATCGTGTTCGGGGCAATGAACACAGGCTACTCGCGCTTTTACCCGAGCAAAAATCAACGCTCTCGATAGTCGCTATCGGTTTTTTCTAAGGCAGCTCATTTGCAGCCACTATATTCCTTAAAGATATATAAATATCGTTTTATTGTATTTTGAGGAATAACAGACAAGCTTTATAACAATTGCCTCCACTGTTGCCCGAACAACTGTTTACCAGGCAACAGTCCTTCAACAAACAGCCCGTGAAAATCAACAGCGCGACCTGCCCGGAGCGCTGAAAGCCCGATAAATCGGGGCTTCAAGGGATTGGTACAGCTCTTGCTCAACCCGGTGACTACCCACTGCTCGCAGAGCTTCTGTTTAAAAAGGAACTGATCATGTCGCGCCCCTTGAAAGTCGTTGCCCTCTCCGGTGGTACCTGGCGTCCTTCGCGCACCCTGGTGCTGACCCAAGCGCTGTTGGCTCAGCTGGCCGAGCAACTGCCGATCGACAGCAAGCTGATCGAGCTAGGTGACATTGCCCGGCCTCTGGGCGCGGCGCTGTCGCGCCAGGAATTGGCAGCGGATATCGAAGCCGAACTGCAAGCGATCGAAAACGCCGACTTGCTGATCGTCGCCGCGCCGGTTTATCGCGGCTCCTATCCGGGTCTGCTCAAACACCTGTTCGACCTGATCGACCTCAATGCCCTGGTCAACACACCGGTCCTGCTGGCCGCCACCGGAGGCAGCGAACGTCACGCGCTGGTGCTCGATCATCAACTGCGCCCGCTGTTCAGCTTCTTCCAGGCCTTGACCTTGCCGATTGGCGTGTATGCCACCGAAGCCGATTTCTCCAATTACCAGATAACCAGTGAGCCCTTGAAGGCTCGCATTCGCCTTGCTGCAGAACGCGCGGCGCCGTTGTTCGGCGTGCACCCCCACAATCTGCTGAAAATCGCTTAAGGATTTGTTCATGGATGTTTTCTGGTTTCTGCCGACCCACGGCGACGGTCATTACCTGGGCACCACTCAAGGGGCACGCCCGGTAACGCTTAATTATCTGAAACAGGTGGCCCAGGCGGCGGACAGCCTCGGTTACCACGGTGTGTTGATCCCGACCGGGCGCTCCTGCGAAGACTCGTGGGTGATCGCTTCGGCACTGGTGCCGCTGACCGAACGCTTGCGCTACCTGGTGGCGATCCGCCCGGGGATCATTTCGCCAACCGTTTCTGCGCGCATGGCCGCCACCCTGGATCGACTGTCCAATGGCCGGCTCCTGATCAATGTGGTGACGGGGGGCGACCCCGATGAGAACCGTGGCGACGGCAGTTTCCTCGATCACAGCGAACGCTACGAAGTTACCGATGAGTTCCTGAAAATCTGGCGCCGGGTGCTGCAAGGCGAATCTGTGGATTTCGAAGGTAAACACCTGCGGGTACAGAACGCCAAAGCGCTATATCCGCCGGTACAGAAACCCTATCCGCCGCTGTACTTCGGCGGTTCCTCCGATGCCGCCCATGACCTGGCGGCCGAACAGGTCGATGTCTACCTGACCTGGGGCGAGCCACCGGCGGCCGTGGCGCAGAAACTCGCCGATGTGCGTGAGCGGGCCGCGCGCAACGGGCGCACCGTGAAGTTCGGGATCCGATTGCATGTGATCGTGCGGGAAACCGCCGAAGACGCATGGAAAGCCGCTGACAAATTGATCGAACACATCAGCGACGAGACGATCGCCGCCGCACAGAAGTCGTTCTCGCGCTTCGACTCCGAAGGTCAACGGCGCATGGCTGCGCTGCATGACGGACGTCGCGACAACCTGGAGATCTCGCCCAACCTGTGGGCCGGTGTCGGGCTGGTGCGCGGCGGTGCCGGGACCGCACTGGTGGGCGATCCACGGCAGGTGGCCGCGCGGATCAAGGAGTACGCGGACCTGGGTATCGAGAGTTTCATCTTCTCCGGCTACCCGCACCTCGAGGAGGCCTATCGTTTTGCCGAACTGGTGTTCCCGCTGTTGCCCGAGCCGTACGCCAGCCTGGCCGGTCGCGGTGTCACCAACCTTACCGGGCCGTTTGGCGAAATGATCGCCAATGATGTGTTGCCGGCCAAAGCCTGACGTCACCCGTCCTGTAGGAGCTGCCGCAGGCTGCGATCTTTTGATTTCAAAGATCAAGATCAAAAGATCGCAGCCTGCGGCAGCTCCTACAGGACCCACAAGAAAAGGATCCCCGCGTGACTGCCAAACCGCAAAGCGCCCTGATATCCCCGTTGCAGACCGCCCGCCAATTGGCCGCCGAGTTTGCCTTGACCGCCGTCGAGCGCGACGAGCGTGGCGGTACGCCCAAGACTGAGCGCGATGCGCTGCGCCACAGCGGCCTGCTGGCGCTAAGCATTCCCAGACAGTTCGGCGGCCTGGGTGCGAGCTGGAGTGAAACCCTGACCATCGTGCGCGAGTTCGCCAAGGTCGACAGCTCGATTGCCCATGTGTTCGGCTTCCATCACCTGATGCTCGCCACCGTGCGCCTGTTCGCCCGGCCCGAACAATGGCAGCCGTGGTTTGAACAAACCGCGCGCAAGAACTGGTTCTGGGGTAATGCCCTCAACCCCCTGGACACCCGCACCGTGGTGAAAAACCTTGGCGGCTGGCGTGAGTTTTCCGGCAAGAAAAGTTTTTGCTCCGGCGCCAGTGATTCAGAAATGCTGATCGCCTCGGCAGTGGATGAAAACGCCGGTGGCAAGCTGTTGATCGCCGCCATTCCCAGCGGCCGTAGCGGCATTACCCTGCACAGCGACTGGAACAACATCGGTCAGCGTCAAACCGACAGTGGCAGCGCGACCTTCGAACGGGTACGGGTCGAAGAGTCGGAACTGCTGCTCGATCCGGGTCCGTTGAGTACGCCGTTCGCCTGCCTGCGCCCGCTGATCGCCCAGCTCACGTTTACTCACCTGTTCCTCGGCATCGCCGAAGGCGCCTTCGAAGAGGCGCGGCAATACACACTGACCGAAACCCGGCCATGGCATAAATCCACTGCCAAGGAAGTGAGCCAGGACCCCTATGTGCTCGGTCACTACGGTGAATTCTGGGTGGCCCTCGAAGGCGTGCGTTTGCTGGTGGAGCGTGCCGCCGACTTGCTCGACAAGGCCTGGGCCAAAGGTCCTAGCCTCAGTGCCGAGGAGCGCGGATATCTCGCCACCGCCATCGCCGCGGCCAAGGTCGCGGCAACGCGCAATGGCCTGGAGTTGTGCAGCCGCTTGTTCGAGGTGACCGGCGCGCGTTCGACCCATGCCTCGCTGCGCCTGGACCGTCATTGGCGCAACCTGCGCACGCAAACCCTGCACGACCCGGTGGATTACAAACTCCAGGAACTGGGTGACTGGGCGCTGAACCAGGCCCTGCCGATTCCGACTTTCTATTCATAGCTTGCCCATCAAGGAGCGTGCCCCCATGCAACTGCTGACCTTACCGCCCTCGCCCGCTCTGGCCACGTCGATACGCGCCACGGCGCAGGTCTTCGAAGATCCGAAATCCCAGGCCTTGCTGGCGCATTTGCAACAAGTCGCACCCAGTGATGCCAGCGTGCTGATCATTGGTGAAACCGGCACCGGAAAAGAGTTGGTGGCGCGTCATATCCACAATCTCAGCGCCCGGCGTAACCGGCCATTCGTAGCGGTGAACTGCGGTGCGTTCTCTGAATCCTTGGTCGAAGCCGAATTGTTCGGTCATGAAAAAGGTGCATTTACCGGTGCCCTGAGCGCCAAGGCCGGCTGGTTCGAGGAAGCCAACGGGGGCACGTTGTTCCTCGATGAAATCGGCGACTTGCCGATGGCGATCCAGGTCAAGTTGTTGCGCGTGCTGCAGGAGCGAGAAGTGGTACGCCTGGGGTCGCGCAAGAGTATTCCCATTGATGTGCGCGTGCTCGCGGCCACCAACGTGCAACTGGAAAAAGCCATCAACGCCGGGCACTTTCGCGAAGACCTGTATTACCGGCTCGACGTCGTCAGCCTGGAACTGAGCCCGCTGCGCGATCGCCCGGGCGACATCCTGCCGCTGACGCGTCACTTCATCAATGCCTATAGTCAGCGCCTGGGTTACGGCGACATCACCATCAGCAAAGAGGCCGAACTGAAACTGCGCAGCTACAGTTGGCCGGGCAATATCCGCGAACTGGAAAACGTGATTCACCACACCCTGTTGATTTGCCGTAACGGCGTGATCGAACGCGATGACCTGCGCCTGTCGAACATGCGCATCGAGCGTCAGGACGACTATCACAGCCAGGTCGACGACTGCGCCGAAGCCCTGCTCGACCGGGCCTTCCAGAAACTCTTCGACCAACAGGCCGGCGCGCTGCATGAGAAAGTCGAAGATGCCTTGATGCGCGCCGCCTATCGTTTCAGCCATTACAACCAGGTGCACACCGCCGCCCTGCTGGGGCTGAGCCGCAATGTGACCCGCACGCGCCTGATCAAGATGGGTGAACTGGCGGTGAACAAACGCCGGCCCGCAGAAAACATTCAGGGTGAGCGCTTGGTGCAACTGTCGATCTAACCCACCAGCGTGCAGTGCAACCCGTGGTCGGGGCTGCGTTCCAGGCTGTGCAGCACCTGGAACGAGCCGAAGGTCACGGTCTTCGCCTGATGAGCGCGAATCAGTTGCCAGAAATCCTGTTCCCCGCTTTCGAACGCCTGAAACGCCGCCTCCCCCGCCTCGCGGGTTTGCCATTGCAGGTAGTTGAGCACCCGTCGCCCGTCTTCGCTGGCCTGGATGCTGGCACTCAGAAAGCCGCTGTGGTGCTGGGCCAGACGCTCGGTCTGCCGCGACAGCGCTGACACCAGGGCCGATTGCTGTTGCGGTTCGATTTCGAATTCGATCAGTTGGGTGAAGCTGCGATGTTTCGCTGGCGCGTGCATGAATAATCCCCCACTCAGGTGCAAGGCGAATCTTGCGATCCGAAGGTGTGCAGGGTAAAACCTCCAGTTAAGTAAAGGTCAAGAGGCATTTTTCAAATGATCACCTTGGAAAACCTGCATAAGGAACTCAGCGTCGGCCAATTGGCCGCCCGTAGCGGCGTCGCAGTCACGGCGCTGCACTTTTATGAATCCAAGGGGTTGATCAGGAGCAATCGCAACCAGGGCAACCAACGACGCTATCCAAGGGAAGTGCTGCGGCGGGTGGCGTTGATCAAGGTGGCCCAGCGGCTGGGCATTCCGTTGGCGGAGATTGGCGAGGCACTCAAGGCACTGCCGGATAACCGTGCACCGACGGCGGCGGATTGGAAGGATATGTCGGCGCAGTGGGGTCGGGATCTGGATGAGCGGATCAATCAGTTGACGTTGTTGCGCGACAAACTCAATGGCTGCATTGGCTGTGGGTGTTTGTCGATGGAGGCCTGTCCGTTGCGTAATTTTGGGGATGTGCTGGGGGAGCAGGGACCAGGGGCGCAACTGCTGGAATCGGGAATCGATCCAAGAATGAGTTGAGCCCTTCGCGAGCAAGCCCGCTCCCACATTCGACTAGGTTCCACCTGAAGAACTCGGTCAAAAGGTGGGAGCGGGCTTGCTCGCGAAGCGGTCTGCCAGGCGACGAAGATTAGAACCCCGGCGCGATCTGGCCTTTGTAACGAGTCAGGATGAACTGGCGCACCTCATCGGAGTTCAACGCCTTGGCCAGTTTCCGCAGGCCCGGATCGTTGATGTTGTCCGGCCGTGCCACCAGGAACTCGATGTAAAGGCTCTTGCCCTTCTCCACGATCAAGGCACTGTTGGTATCGATCCCGGCCTCCAGGGCGTAGTTGGCGAAGACGAACGCCAGGTCGACCTGACTCACCGAACGCGCCAGCAATGCGCCCTCCAGTTCACGGATTTTCAGGTGCTTGGGGTTTTCAACGATGTCCCGCTGGGTCGCCAGGGTGTTGCCGGGGTCCTTGAGTTTGATCAGACCCGTTTCGTGCAAGAGCACCAAGGCACGACCGGTATTGACCGGGTCGTTGGGGATCGAAACGGTGGCGCCGTCCTTGAGCTCGGTGATGTTTTTGATTTTGGTCGAGTAAGCACCGAACGGCTCGATGTGCACGCCCACCACCGGCACCAGGTCGGTGTGACGGGTCTTGTTGTAGTCATCGAGGAACGGCCGATACTGGTAATAGTTGGCGTCGAGATTCTTCAGCGCGAGCTGCTGGTTGGGCTGGATGAAATCGGTGAACACCTTGATGTCCAGGTCTACGCCTTCCTTGGCCAGCGTCGGTTTGACGAATTCGAGGATTTCCGCGTGCGGCACCGGGGTGGCGCCGACGGTCAGTTTTTCGTCGGCGTGAACGCTCGCGTTCCGCATCTTGCTCCAGCAGGATGGCGGCGACCTGTTCAGCTACCCGCAGCGCTTCGGCTTCGTCGGCGATCCGGTGGGCGGCCGGCGGGTTGATCGGATAAACGGCAGATTGGGACATGCAAGGCTCTCGATACCAGTGTTTATCGAAGGTCATTGCAGCTTCCGTGCCTGATGGCGCAGGTCAGTGTTCAAAGGGGGTTCAGGCTATTTCGAAGATTTCTTCGTGACGAAGTCAGGCAATCTGCTGCTTCACTGTTGGTGGCTGAACAGTGTCGATGAACCCTCAGGTTCGGAGCGCGTCGGGACAATCTTTTTGGAAACTTGAAACATGCTGAAGATCAAAACAAAAGATCGCAGCCTGCGGCAACTCCTACAATTGTTCGGCTGGAGAGCGATCTTCAATCCACAAGAAAAGGGAGAACCATCATGAGCGTTAAACCGATTCCAGAGGGTTATCACAGCATCACCCCATACCTGGGCATTCAAAAAGCCGCCGAAGCCATCGAGTTCTACAAAAAAGCCTTCGGCGCCATCGAGGTCATGCGCCTGGCCATGCCCGATGGCGGCATCGGCCACGCCGAACTGCGCATCGGCGACTGCCCGATCATGCTCGGCACACCCTGCGATCAAGGGCCGCTGAGCAATCCAGACAACTCGCCGTCGGTAGGCTTGCATCTGTACGTGACCGATGTGGACAAGTCCTACAAACAGGCGATCGAGGCTGGCGGCATCGTGGTGTCAGAGGTCAAGGATCAATTTTACGGCGACCGTTCCGGGACCTTGAGGGACCCCTACGGGCACCTGTGGTTCCTGGCCACACGTAAAGAGGATCTGACCCAGGAGCAGATCGAGCAGCGGGCGAAAGAGATGTTTCAGCAAGGCTGACGCACTGTTGGCTTGTAGGAGCCAGGCTTGCCGGCGAACTGTTCGCCGCGGTGCACCTGACGGACCGCATTATCGTTCTTCGCGGGCAAACCTACCTCCTACGACGAAACACGAAACACGAAACACGAAACATTTTCTTTCATATCACCCTTCGGGATTTCGGGTGCTCATCCGTCCTATATAGATGCAGTCCTGTCGCGTGGGCAAAAGCCACGACCGGACCGTCCATGGACCTCATCGCTGCGAAGCCCGTAGCAGAGGCCCTTCATCGATATAAGACGCCTCAATCATGTCGAAGAAATCCCGCTCAAAAATCTGGTTCCTGGTCCACAGCTGGCTGGCACTGCCGATCTGGTTTTTCGTGCTGATCGTCTGTGTGACCGGCACGCTGGCGGTGGTCAGCCAGGAGATCGTCTGGCTGGCCAATCCGCAAATGCGTGCCAGCCAACCGGCGGATGACGCGCCACGGCTCAATTACGACCAGATCGTTGCCGCGATCAAGCAAGCCGAACCCGACATCATCGTCGACAGCATCAGCCGCCCCGACGAAGCACATTTCGCGCTGGACGTTCGCGTCAACTACCCCGATGGGCGTGAGTTGACGGTGTACGTCAACCCATACACCGGCGCCATCCAGGGCCCCGCGCCGCCATTCAACTTCCAGGCGTTCACTCGAGCCCTGCATGGCTGGTGGTTGGTGCCGTTCACCAACGGCTACAGCTGGGGTTGGTACCTGGTGTCGTTCCTCAGCCTGCCGATGCTGGCCTCCCTGGTGACAGGCCTGGTGGTGTACAAGCGCTTCTGGAAAGGCTTTTTCCGGCCAACCCTGCGCATTCGCCAAGGCGCACGGATTTTCTGGGGAGATTTCCATCGCCTCAGCGGCATCTGGTCGATCTGGTTCATCGCGGTTATTTCCGTCACCAGCACCTGGTTCCTGATCGAAGCGTTCATGTTCGATAACCAGATTTCCATCTCCACCGCGCCGGTGGCGGCCGTGGTCCCGCGTGAAAGCGTGCCGCTCACCACCGATGGATCGCCCACGCCGATGATCAGCCTGGAGGCGGCGATCCGCGAGGCCAAGGCGCGCATCCCGGGGCTCGACGAGAGCTTTGTGAGTATGCCGGCCAACGCCTACAGCTACCTGTCGGTGGGCGGGCGCAGTTGGTATCCGCTGATGTTCCAGACAGCCGACATCAATCCCTACACTGGCGAAGTCGCCGCCACGCGCCTGCTGTCGGACCGCTCGAGCCTGGAGTTCGTGACCGAATCCATGCGTCCGCTGCACACCGGTGATTTCGGCGGAATCTGGATCAAGCTGATCTGGTGCTTCTTCGGCCTGCTGTTGAGCATGATGGTGCTCAGCGGCCTGCTGATCTGGACCAAGCGCACCGCCCTGGCCACGGCCAACGCCCTCAAGCGCAGCAACAAACGACCACGCGACGAGGCTGCTACGGCGAGCAGCGCTGGAACCACGGAGATCAGCCAATGAGCCAGGTCCCCACGCACGCAACCCGTTCGACGCTGAGCCGCTTCTGGCACAAATGGCGTTTCCACATCAACGTTCTGCTGCTGCTGGTGCCGCTGGGTTTCATGCCCAAGTACTTCGCCGATGCCGCGCTGTTTCGCGGTGATACGGGCCTGGGCGAGCGGGAAATCGGCGAAGTCCAGGTCGGCCCCTGGAGCCTGCGCCTGGCCGAACTTCGTAATGAAGCACCACGGCCCGATGGCCCGGCCGGCTACATGAAGAGCTTCAACGCCGCGCTATGCGACAGCTGTCGCGAGCAGGTCAAGGCGACTTACCTGCGCATCGGCAAGCCCCGCAGCCTGCGCGCCGCCGGAGTGATTTTCTTCGGCACGCCCTACCGTATGGGCGCCATGCTGCCGGTCCCGGCAAAAACCAAGGCCGACGCCGAACTGTGGATCACCATGGAAGGCTGGGACGGCTCCATGCATCAGGCATCCATTCCTCTGAGCCAGGCCTCCCCCGCCACCCTCGCCTGGCTGTCCACCCAAGGAGGCAAACCATGATCAACCTCATCCGCCCTATGAGCGCCGCGTTGCTGGTACTTAGTGCCGGCTTCAGCGCCAGCGCCCTGTCGCACAACCCGATGTGCGAGTGCAAGGCCATCGACGCCGAGCAGATCAAGTGCACCGGCGGTTTTTCCGACGGCAGCGGTGCACCTGGCGTGACCCTGGACGTGATCGGCTACGACGAAACCATTTTGGTGCCGGGCAAGCTCGGGGCCGACTCGACCTTGACCTTCAAGAAGCCCGGTGCCGAGTTCTATGTGCTGTTCGACGCAGGCCCCGGCCACGTAGTCGAGATCGACCAGGCGGACATCGAAAGCCCATGAGTACGCCAACCACGCACATCGTCCGCCCGGCCGGCGCCGGCCATGAAACCCTCTATGTATTGCTGTTGTGCCTGATGATCCTGGCGGTGGCAGGTTCAGTAGTCGCCTGGCGCGGCGAGTCGCCGCAAGTGAGCAGCGTCAACAGTCATCAACTGGATGCCCGCCGCGATCTGAGCGCTTCCGAACAAGGCATCTACGCCGATTTACGCGTGACGCTGGATGAGATTCACCTGCTGCGCCAGGAACAACACAGCCTGCCGACACCTGAAAGCCTCGCCGATGAAGGATTTGCCCCCTTTGCCCGGGACGCCAGCTCGGTCAGTCGTGGTGGCCATGCCTGGCAATTGCTCGAGGCCGGGGCGTACTTCGGGCAGAGCCAGAGCGTCGACATGGCGGGCTCGTTCCTGATGCGCCTGAGTGCGAACGACGACGCCCCGGACATCTGGCTCAACCGCGCCGCCGACCTCAAGGCCCCTGTCGACCTCAGCGATGCCACGCTCGAAGGCACCGGCTGGCAGCAGGTCGTCGCGCAATTCGATGCCGGCGTGACCCGCCAGCACCGGCACTGAACCCTCGCCTTCCTCCGAGAGAAGACCGCTTTCCCATGCCTATTTCATCGCTACGTTCTTTCCTGCGCCTGTCACTGGTCGGCCTGCTGACCTGCCTGGTGATACCACTGGCCAGCGCCGACGAGGCCAAGCGCCTGCGCATCGGCATCACCCTGCACCCGTATTACAGTTATGTGGCCAACATTGTCGGCGACAAGGCCGAGGTGGTGCCGCTGATTCCCGCAGGCTTCAACCCGCACGCCTACGAGCCGCGTGCCGAGGACATCAAGCGCATCAGCGGGCTCGACGTGATCGTGCTCAACGGCGTCGGCCATGACGACTTCGCCGACCGCATGATCGCTGCCAGTGAAACGCCGAACGTGCCGGTGATCGAGGCCAACGAAAACGTGCCGTTGCTGGCTGCCACCGGCGTCGCCGCGCGTGGCGCGGGCAAAGTGGTCAACCCGCATACCTTCCTGTCGATCAGCGCCTCGATTGCCCAGGTCAACAATATCGCCCGTGAACTGGGAAAACTCGACCCGGCCAACGCCAGGACCTACACCGAGAACGCCCGCGCCTACGGCAAGCGCCTGCGCAAGATGCGCGCCGACGCCCTCGCCAAATTGACCGCGGCGCCGAACGCCGAGTTGCGCGTGGCCACGGTTCACGCCGCCTACGATTACCTGCTGCGCGAATTCGGCCTGGAAGTGACTGCGGTGGTCGAGCCGGCCCACGGCATCGAACCCAGCCCAAGCCAGCTGAAAAAGACCATCGACCAACTGCGTGAACTGGACGTTAAAGTGATCTTTTCGGAGATGGATTTCCCCTCCACCTATGTCGACACCATCCAGCGCGAATCCGGGGTGAAGCTGTATCCGCTGTCGCATATCTCCTACGGCGAATACACCGCCGACAAGTACGAAAAGGAAATGACTGGCAACCTCAACACCGTGGTGCGGGCGATTCAGGAGTCCGGGGCATGACATCAAAAGCAACCATCCCGGGCGATGCACAATCCCCTGTGGGAGCGAGCCTGCTCGCGGAGGCGTCCAGCCAGGCGACATCATCATTGAATGACACAGCTCAATCTCGAGCAGACTCACGCCTGCAGGTTTCGGGTCCGACCCTGGATTTCGCCGACATCAGCCTGACCCTCGGTCGCACGACCATCCTCGACAACGTCACTTTTCAAGTGAGGCCCGGTAGTGTGCATGCGCTGGTAGGCCCCAACGGCGGCGGTAAAAGTTCGTTGATCAAGACCCTGCTCGGACAGATGCCGCACCAGGGCCGCTTGAGCCTGCAATGGCCAGGCGAGCCGGGAACGATCGGCTACGTGCCCCAGGCGCTGGAATTCGATCGCGGCCTGCCAATGACCGTTGACGATTTCATGGCCGCGATGTGCCAGCGACGCCCGGCGTTCCTTGGCTTGAGCAAGCACTACGCGAAGGCGATTGGCGACGCGCTGGAGCGGGTCGGCATGCAGGACAAGCGCAAGCGCCGCATGGGCGCGCTGTCGGGAGGCGAGCGTCAGCGGGTGTTGTTGGCGCAAGGACTGATTCCGGCGCCGCAACTGCTGGTGCTCGACGAACCGATGTCGGCCCTTGATGAAGCCGGCATCCGCGTGTTCGAACGCTTGCTGGACGATTGGCGTGCGGCGGGCATCACCGTGCTGTGGATCGAGCACGACCTGGAAGCGGTCGGACGCCTGGCCGATCACGTCACCGGGCTGAATCGCCGCGTGCTGTTCGACGCCACGCCACGACAAGCGCTGACCCCCGATCGCCTGCTCTCCTTGTTTTCGACCCATCCACGGAGCGCTGCCTGATGAGTTACGAAGCCTTTCGATTGATGGTCCAGGGGTGGGCCTCGTCGGGTTATCTGCCTGAGGCGCTGGCCTATGGATTTGTCGTCAACGCCTTGCTCGCCGGCCTGTTGATCGGCCCGGTGCTGGGCGGTCTGGGTACCCTGGTGGTGGTCAAGCGCTTCGCGTTTTTCTCCGAAGCGGTGGGCCACGCGGCACTGACCGGCGTGGCCATCGGCATCCTCCTGGGCGAACCCTACACCGGGCCATACGGCAGCTTGTTCGGCTACTGCCTGCTGTTCGGCATCTTGCTCAACTACCTGCGCAACCGCACGGGCCTGGCGCCGGATACGTTGATCGGTGTGTTTCTGTCCGTGTCGTTGGCGTTGGGTGCCAGTCTGCTGCTGATCCTGGCGGGCAAAATCAACGTGCACATCCTCGAGAACGTATTGTTCGGATCGGTGCTGACGGTCAACGGCAATGACCTGCTGGTGCTGGCCATCGTCGGTTCGCTGGTCATGGCCCTGGCCTTGCCGCTGTACAACCGCATCATGCTCGCCAGCTTCAACCCGCAATTGGCGGCAGTGCGCGGGGTGGCGGTGAAGTCCCTGGATTATCTGTTCGTAATTCTGGTAACGCTGATCACTGTCGCCGCCGTGAAAGTCATCGGCGCCATCCTCGTTGGTGCATTACTGGTGATACCGGCCGCGGCGGCGCGCCTGCTCAGCCAGTCACTGAAGGGCTTCTTCTGGTACTCGGTGCTGATCGCCACAGTGAGCACGCTGTGCGGGATTCTCGCGCCGATTGTCTTTGACCTGCCGATCCCCTCCGGTGCCGCGATCATCCTGGTGGCCGGTATCGCCTTTGCCCTGGCCGCCATCGCGCGCGGCGTCGTCCCCAGCCTCAAAGGGAACCTTGGATAAATGTCATTTTCTCTGCGACAACTGACCCTGGCGCTCGCCCTGTGCGGGCTGGCCACAACCGCCATCGGCGCTGACAACAGCAAACCTTTACGGGTGCTGGCTTCATTGCCGATCACCTACGGCCTGGGCGAAGTGCTGCTCAAAGGCACCGATGTCAGCCTTGAGCGCGCGGCGCCAGCCAACCTGCCTGGCAGCCGTCAGACCGCCTACTTCACCGGACGTGGCGCTCCGGCGCTGGCCAAGCTGGCGACCGGCGCCGATGCGGTGATCGGCTTGCGCTCGCTGTGGCCGGACGATCCGCTGTACCCGATCTCCCGGCGCAGCAACATCCGCATCATCGAAGTCGACGCCGCGCGTCCAGTGGATGGCGCCCTGCCCGGCATTGCCGTGCAGCCGGGCAGCAAGGTCGATGGCTTGAACAGTCAGCCATGGCTGGCCAGTAACAACATGGGACGCATGGCCGACGTGATGGCGGCGGACCTGGTGCGCCTGGCCCCCACGGCCAAACCTGCGATCGAGGCGAACCTGGCGACGCTGAAACAGCGGTTGCTCAAACTCAGCGCCGACAGCGAAGCGCGCCTGGCTGCCACGGACAACCTCAGCGTGATGAGCCTCAGCGATCACCTTGGCTACCTGATCGGCGGGCTCAATCTGGAGTTGGTTGGGCTCGATGCACGGCCGGATGCCGAATGGACGCCAGAGGCGCTGAAGGTATTGGAGGCGACGCTCAAGGACAATGATGTGGCGGTGGTGTTGCATCATCGGCAGCCCCCAGACGCGGTGAAAGCGGCGATTACGGAGGCCGGGAGTCGGTTGGTAGTGTTGAGTGTCGACGCCGCTGATCCGGTGGCGGAACTGGAAGGAAATGTGGATCTGCTGATCAAGGGGTTGAGCGGCGCGTACCTGTAGGAGCCAGGCTTGCCGGCGAAGAACGATAACTCAGTGTGACAGCTACACCGCAGTGTCTGGTTCTCGGGGCCTCATCGCTCGCTCCTACAGAATGAAAAAGCCCGCTGACCAGACCGGCTCAGCGGGCTTTTTGTTTGCAGGCGTTGACTCAGTGCGCCACAGCCACCTGCTCATCCATCTTCTGGCGCAGACTCAGCGGACGCATATCGGTCCAAGTCTCTTCAATATAGGCCAGGCATTCTTTTTTCAGCCCGCTTTTGCCCACGGTACGCCAGCCCTCGGGCATGGCTTTGTAGTCGGGCCAGATCGAGTATTGCTCTTCATGGTTGACCACGACCTGAAAGAGGATGTCCTCGCGGTCGAATACTGACGTCATGCTGTCTCTCCATCGCTGCAGGGTCGGCTGTACGCTGTGTGCAGCCGCTATATGGAAGGAACGTTCCAGGGCTCTGGAAATTTAGAGACTGGCGGTGGCAGCGGCCAATGCCCTGCCGAAAATCTCGGCCACTCGATCAATTTCCGAGGCGGTGATCACCAGCGGTGGCAGAAAGCGAACCACGGCACCCAGGCGGCCGCCCAGTTCAAGGATCAAGCCGCGCTTGAGGCATTCACGCTGCACCAACGGCGCCAGTCGCGCAAACGCCGGAGGATGACCCAGGGCATCCGTCACTCCGGTCGGATCGACCAGCTCCACACCGAGCATCAGGCCTCGACCTCGAATATCACCCAGTTGCGGGAAGTCGCGCTGAAGGATGCGCAGGTGCTCGTTCAGGCGTTTGCCCATGGCGGCGGCATGTTCGCAAACCTTGTGTTCGACCAGGTAACGCATCACGGCGGAACCGGCGGCCATCGCCATCTGATTGCCGCGGAAAGTCCCGGCATGGGCGCCCGGCAGCCAGGTGTCGAGCCAGTCGCGATAGACCACCACGGCTAATGGCAAGCTGCCGCCGATTGCCTTGGACATGACTACCACGTCCGGAATGATCCCGGCGTGCTCGAAAGCGAACATCTTGCCGGTACGGGCAAAGCCGCTCTGAATCTCGTCGACGATCAACGCCACGCCGGCTTTTTCGGTAATCCGGCGCAAGCCGCGCAACCAGTCGAGATCGGCCGGGATGACCCCACCCTCCCCCTGCACTACTTCGACGATCACTGCAGCCGGCAGCTGCACGCCGGCCTCGGGATCGTTCAACAGGTTTTCCAGATAGTGGAGGTTGGCCTTCACCCCCTGAGCGCCACCCAGGCCAAACGGGCAACGGTAATCGTAAGGGTACGGCATGAACTGCACGCCGCTACTAAGCAACGCACCCAGGGGCTTCTTCGGCCCAAGGCTGCCCATCAGGCTCAACGCGCCCTGGCTCATGCCGTGGTAACCGCCCTGGAATGACAGCACGGTGCTGCGGCCGGTGGCCGTACGCACCAGTTTCAGCGCGGCTTCCACCGCATCGGTGCCGGTGGGACCGCAAAACTGGATCTTCGCTTGTGCAGCCAAGGCTTTTGGTAACAAGCCGAACAGGTCCTGGACGAATTGATCCTTAACCGGCGTGGTCAGGTCCAGGGTGTGCAGCGGCAGTTCGTCGGCCAGCACGCGCTGGATCGCTTCGATCACCACCGGGTGGTTGTGCCCCAGGGCCAGCGTCCCGGCGCCGGCCAGGCAATCGATGAACGTGCGACCCTCAACATCTTCGACATACAGGCCCTTGGCGCGCTTGAGTGCCAGGGGAATACGGCGCGGATAGCTGCGGGCGTTGGACTCCTGCTGGCTTTGACGCGCCAGCAACGGCGATTCGTTGAACTGATAAAGCGTGTCGGCCGGCACCGGAGTAAACCGGGCCGACTGGTCTTGCACAAGCCTGGTAGCGACGGACATCTCTCGACCCCTCAATAAGGTTTTCCTGTTCTGGAAACGCACCGGGAGCCCGAGGATTTAGACCACAGCCAACGCTTTGTGCATGGGGATGGCATAGAGACCCGCTACCGCGAACGCCTGGGCGTAGGCCCGATAACCCAGGCGCCGGTAAAAAGCCTCGCCGGTGCGGGTGCTGTTGAGTCGTGAATGCCGCAGCCCCTGACCGATCAACCAACCTTCGAGATCGCGCACCAGCGCTTTCCCGATCCCGCGACGAAACCATTCCGGCAGTACGTAACAGAACGCTACCTTGCCGTTGCTGGAGGCCATGGCGACACCCACGGGTTTGTCCTGCAAGAGCGCGATGTTCAGGTACAACCGCCGGTCGGTGAACCAGGGAAGAATGTGTTCGATGGTCTTGTTATGGGTCCAGTTGGCAACGGTTCGCAGGTTGTTGCGGTGGTCGGGCACGCAACCGACCCGGATGGAGCGCTTTATGATGCGACAAATGATGCCGGCGTCCGCCGGGGTTGCCTGGCAGGTGTGTAGCGAAGCTTCCATGATGCTGTGACCTCAGTCCGTTGAGTCTGAGCAACGATAGTCGTGGAAGGTCCGGGCGGCCAATACCGAGAAGTTACATCTCATGTGCAACACAAACCCAATGCAGGAGCAGCCTTCGGCAGCTCCTGCAGGGGTGTTCAGGTCGGCTGCAACGGCATCGTCAGTTCCACCCGCAAGCCATCCGGCCGGCTGTCGAAATGCAGGGTGCAACCACAGCGCTGGACGATCGCCTGGACAATCGCCAGGCCGAGGCCGCACCCGTTGCTCTGGCCGTTGCGCCAGAAGCGTTGGGTCAGGTGTTGCAGGTCGTCATCGGCAATGCCAGGGCCATGGTCCCGCACCACGAACTGCACGCGGTTACCGCTGGTTTGAAGGCTCAGCTCCACCGGCCCCTCGTCGGGTGTATGGCGCAAGGCGTTGTCCAGGAGGTTACGCAGTGCGGCAATCGACAGCACCGCGGGCATTTTCACCGGGGCATGGGAGACCCTGGTCGGCAGCTGGAGCCTGATGCGCTGACGATCACCACCGGCCGCATCCTGTATGGCGAGTTTCGCCACCTGCTCGGCACTGCACTGCACACCATCGTCAAACGACAGGCTGCCCTCGACTCGCGCCAGCAACAGCAGTTGTTCGAGGGTGCGATGCAGACGGTCGGCGCCCTCTTCGGCCCGGGCCAGGGATTGATCCCGTGCCGCGCCTTCGGTCATGCGCGCCACTTGCAGGTGAGTCTTGATGGCGGTCAGCGGGCTGCGCAATTCATGGGCTGCGTCACCGGTCAGCCGACGCTCGCGCTCGATGGTCTTGCCGATGCGCTGGAACAACTGGTTCTGCGTGTCGAGCAAGGGCTGCAGTTCACTGGGCAACGGCTGGACCTGCAAAGGCTCAAGCGAGTCAGGGCTGCGGCGCATCAAGGCGTCGCGCATGCGATTGAGCGGCGCCAGTCCCTGACCGATGCCGAGCCAGAGCAGGCACAGGCAACCGAGCAGTGCCACGCCCACCGGCACAGAAGCGGCCAGCAGGATCGACATGTTCAGCGCCTCGCGTTCGATTTGCCGGTCGGCCGTGGTGATCCGCAGGTCGCCACGGGCCAGGGTGAAGCTGCGCCACGGCGCACCGTCGATGATCTGGTCGTGGAACCCCATTTTCTCGGCTTCCAGGGTTTGCCCCGGATCACTGTGGCTGCGGGCGAGGATTTCACCCCGTAGCGAACTGACCTGACACGCCATGCCGCCGGGAATATTCAGTTTCTCGGAACTGAAATGGGTACCCTCGCCCTTGCTCGGCAACGCCGGCAATTGCTCCATGAGCCCGGCGACCATACGTGCCGAGGCCACCAGGCGCTGGTCGAGGGAAAACATCATCTGGTTGCGCAAATCGCTGAGCATCCAGGCCGCTGCCAGGGCCCAGATCAGGGCAAAAGCGCCGCCGAGCGTCAGGCTCAGGCGCAAACGCAGGCTCATCACTTTTTCAGTTCCCCTGCCCCATCAGCCGGGCCCAGGCGATAACCCAGGCCGCGCACGGTCTCGACGATGCCGTTGCCGAGCTTGCGCCGCAGGTGATGGATATGAACGTTGAGGGCGTTGCTTTCCAGTTCGTCGTTAAAACCATAGACGCTGTCCTTGAGCTGCTCGGTCGACAGCACCCGGCCACGGTTATGCAGCAGCGCCTGCAACAGTGACTGCTCACGGCGCGACAGGTCCACCGGCTGGCCGGCCAGGGTAGTTTCACGACTGCTCGGATCGTATGTCAGCGGGCCATGCTCGATCAAATTGACGCTGCGCCCCGCCACCCGCCGCAACAGTGTGTGCAAGCGGGCGGCCAGTTCACGCAGATCGAAAGGCTTGAGCAGGTAATCATCCGCACCCGCCTGCAAGCCGTCGACACGATCCGTTACCGAGTCGCGGGCGGTGAGGATCAGCACCGGGATCTCCAAGCCGCTGTGGCGCAACTGCTGCAATAGCTTCAGGCCGTCTTCATCGGGTAACCCGAGGTCGAGCACCATCACGTCGAATTCCGCGACCTTGAGCATCGCCCGGGCAGCGGACGCCGTGGCGACGTGCTCCACGGTCAACCCCTGGGCGGTGAGACCGGCAACGATGCCGCTGGCGATCAGCTCATCGTCTTCGCAAACCAGTACGTGCATGGGCGCTCCAGAAATAAAAACCTGAGTGAAACAGCTCAGGATTAAGGCGTAATTATGTCAACTGCGACGACTGACGAACAGCCCGGCCGTCTGTCACCCCCATTCGTTATATTACAAATAGTTTAGTTGCATGACGATACAAACATCACTAAAAACCATTTCCTGCAAAATAAACCAGAGCGATAAACTATTTACCATACGAACACTACAATCCAACCATCAAATCAAAACCACCAATCCCTGAAGACCCTAATCGACAAACGAAAGAGCTTCACCCGCTGAAAGGAATCAGCCCATGCCAAACTTCAACAACTTCGTCGCTACAGATTGGCGCTCCGGCAAGGACCGCATTTACTTTTTCTTCAAAGATACCAACAAATACACCCGATTTGACCTTGGCGATCGTCAAGTCCCTGACAGCTTTCCTAGAGAAACCACGCAATACGCGTGGCCCGGTTTCCACGAAAATGCCGAGCACCTGCGGTTTGGCTTCACCACCACGGGCCTGGATACCAGAATCGCCGGTGGTTCCGACGACTTTTCCTGGTTTTTTTATTACGACGGCAAGACCCCAATGGTCTGTAAATACGACCAGGATCAAGATAAGACACTAAACAACTACCGTGTTGAAAACTCAATATGGGCGCCGATATTTCCCTATTTCGAGCGCATCGTAGCGGGCACCTGGTGGCAACTTACAGGTAAAAAATTCCTGTTTCGCCTCCTCCTCAATGACGGACATTACCTGTCTTTCGACTATCAAAAAAAACGACTGACACACGAAGAAATCACCGCCACCTCCATGCCTGGATTAGAGCGTTTTAAACACCGAATCATAACGGCCGCGCAGAATGACAGAACTTTTGCCGATAGTTTTTACTATATTTTTCTAAACCGAGGTCAGTTCCTCATCTACAACATCCAGCAAAACCATCTGCATTCCGGTCCGCACGGGACGAACGATGAGGCGTGGCCCGGCCTGTTCCGAGACTGAGTATTCGTGAAGGCGCGGTTAATCATCGGTTAATCGCCAACCGCCAATGTGCACCTCACTTGCACAGGGACAAGGCTTACCCATGCGTCGACTATTTTTGTTGTTTGTTCTCTTGATCTCGGGTTTGGCCCAGGCAGGGACTAATCCGTTTGAAACCCAACCTGAATTCCTGCCGGTGGACAAGGCGTTCGTCCTCACTTCCGAGCGCCTTGAATCAGGGGAAACACAGCTCTATTGGCAAATCAACGATGGCTACTACCTCTATCAAAAACGCTTGAAATTTGATGGGCTGCCTGCGGATCAACAGCCTTTGTTACCGGAAGGTGAATCCCACAGCGATGAGTTCTTCGGAGAACAGCAGGTCTACCGTCAAGGCCTCGAACTGAAAATCCCCGCGGGCGCCAGCGGTCAGATCAAGGTCGGCTTCCAGGGCTGTGCCGATGCCGGCCTGTGTTATCCGCCACAAACCCAAGTCGTGGATCTGGGCGGGCAATCCCTGACGGGCACGGCAGACGAAGCGCCGGACCAGGCCTTGGCCAGCAATCTGCAGCAACGAGCGCTGGGCTGGAGCCTGTTGGTGTTCTTCGGTCTGGGCTTGCTGCTGGCGTTCACCCCGTGTTCGCTACCGATGCTGCCCATTCTGGCGGGGCTGATCGTCGGCAGCGGCGCTACGCCCAGGCGCGGCGTGGCCCTCGCCAGCAGCTATGTGGTGAGCATGGCGCTGGTGTATGCGGCAATGGGTGTGTTGGCTGCATCTTTAGGGGCAAACCTGCAAGCCTGGTTGCAGAACCCTTGGCTGCTAGGCACTTTCGCGGCGATCTTCGTGCTGCTGGCGTTACCGATGTTCGGCTTCTTCGAACTGCAACTGCCGGTTGCCGTGCGGGATCGCCTGGAAAACGTCTCGCGCAATCAGCGCGGTGGCAGCCTGGTCGGCGCTGGAGCGCTAGGCGCGTTGTCCGGCCTGCTGGTCGGCCCGTGCATGACCGCGCCGCTGGCCGGCGCGCTGCTCTACATAGCACAGAGCGGCAACGCACTGCACGGCGGGTTGATCCTGTTTGCCATGGGCATCGGCATCGGTGTGCCGTTGTTGCTGCTGGTGACGGTTGGCAATCGCTTCCTGCCCAAGCCTGGCGCCTGGATGAATCTGCTCAAAGGCATCTTCGGCTTCCTGTTTCTTGCCACGGCGTTGCTGATGCTGCGCCCGGTGCTGGATGAATCGCTGTGGGTCGGCTTGTGTGGTGCATTGCTGCTGGTCGCGGCCTATAGCGCGTGGAAGCAGTCGGATGGGTTTGGACGCATCGCTCATTTGTTCGGAGCCAGCTCGCTCCTGCTGGGTTTATGGGGCAGCCTATTGCTGATCGGCGCGGCGGCGGGCAGTGATGATCTGTTCAAGCCGTTGAAAGTCTTCCGCGCTTCCGGCTCGGCCGTCGCCGCTGTGCCAAGCGGCCACGACGCCTTTACCACGATCAAGGACCCTGTGGTCCTGCAACGGGAACTCGATGCGGCGCAAGCGCAGGGCCAGTGGGTGCTTCTGGACTACTATGCCGACTGGTGCGTGTCGTGCAAGGTCATGGAAAAACAGGTGTTCGGCAAGGCGAAAGTGCTGGAAGCCCTTAGCGACGTGCGCTTGCTCCGACTGGATGTCACCGCCGACAATGCCGCCAGCCGCGAACTGCTCGGCCGTTACAAAGTGCCGGGGCCACCAAGCTTGCTGTGGATCGGCACCGACGGTATCGAACGACGCAGCCAGCGCATCACCGGCGAGGTCGATGCCGACACTTTCCTGCAACGCTGGACCACCACCCGAGACGCCCGTTAATGCTGACTTTTACCCTCGGCACCTTTGCCATCGCGCTTAACCATCTGCTGCTGATCAGTGCCTTGGTGTTGGCAACATTCGTCGGCTGGCGGGTGGCCAAGCGTGGTGGCGAGAATCCCGAGTCAGTGCTGTTCGGCCTGTTCCTGATCGGCATGCTCGCGGCGCGAATCGGTTTTGTCGCCGTTTACTGGACGCACTATCGCAGCGACCCCTGGCAAGTCATCGACCTGCGCGACGGCGGTTTCCTCGCCTGGCCTGGGGTCATCGCACTGGTGCTCGCCACACTATACCGTGGCTGGCGTCGCCCGGGACTGCGTCGTCCCTTGGGCTTCGGCGTGGCCAGCGGCCTGGCATTCTGGTTGCTGGCGACCTTTTCGCTGACCATTTTTGAACAGGGCACGCGCCTTCCGGACATCACCCTGCGCAATTCCGCCGGTGAAACCGTGCAATTGGCGGACTACAAGGGTGGCCCGTTGGTGATCAATCTCTGGGCTACCTGGTGCCCGCCCTGCCGCCGGGAAATGCCGGTGCTGGAGCACGCACAGCAACAGCGCCCCGACCTGACCTTCCTGTTCGTAAACCAGGCCGAAAGCATGCAAAGCGTCAGCACGTTCCTGGAAACCCAAGGCCTGAGCCTGTCCAATGTGCTGTTCGACGGCGGCGGTCGCCTGGGCCAGGCCGTCGGCTCCATGGCATTGCCAACTACGCTGTTCTATAGCCCCGAAGGCCGCCTGTTGGGCAGTCATCTGGGTGAACTGTCACAAGCCAGCCTGGCTCGCGCGCTGGAAAACTTCGATTCCGTTCCTGCCACTTCTTCAAGGAAACTGCCATGTCCCGCCTCCGCCACCTGCTGACCCTGAGCCTGGGTGCCGCCCTCCTGCACCTGCCATCGGTGCAGGCCGAAGAGTTGCCCGAGGCGATCAAGAAGATCGAAGCCAAGGGTGCGAAAATCGTTGGTCAATTCGACGCCCCCGACGGCTTGCGCGGCTACGCGGCGCAATACCAGAACCGCGGCATGGCGCTGTACCTAACGCCCGATGGCAAGCACGTTTTGCTCGGCAATCTGTACGACGCCGAAGGCAACGACCTGAGCAGCGCACCGCTGCAGAAACTGGTGTACGCGCCAATGTCCAAGGAAGTCTGGGGCAAGATGGAGGCAAGCAACTGGATTGCCGACGGCAAGAAGGATGCACCTCGGATCGTCTACATGTTCAGTGACCCTAACTGCCCATACTGCAGCATGTTCTGGGAACAGGCGCGGCCATGGGTCAAGGCTGGCAAGGTGCAGTTGCGGCACATCATGGTCGGAATCATTCGTGAGGACAGCCCGGGCAAATCCGCCGCCCTACTCGCTGCCAAAGACCCGCAAAAAGCCCTGTACGACCACGAAGCCGCTGGCAAGGGCAGCACGCTCAAGGCCTTGAAGGATGTTCCGCCAGCGATCCAGGCGAAGCTCGCCGCCAACATGCAATTGATGGAAGAGCTGGAGTTGTCTGCCACCCCAGCGATTTTCTACATGGACAGCAAGGGTGAACTGCAACAGCAACAAGGCGCGCCGTCGCCGGATAAGTTGGTGAAGATACTCGGACCCAAATAATGGAATCGAACGCAATGGCGCACACCGGCCATTGCGACCGCTCAGATCCGCGTGCAGATTCAACTCCTGGGGCCCTGCCCTTTGCTCACAACTAACGCTTCTAATTGCGATTTTTTTACGCTATGAATGCACGTGAGCCAAGAGAACTGGATAGTCCGTAAGACATCCACAAACAATTAACAACAAGCAAATTCCGCACCACAAAAACACACCAAACACTAATACATCTGCTAGTTTACTTACCTAAGCACAGGTGAGATAAGTTGTTTCGCATTAAAAAAATGATTTAAAACCGCCAAGAAACGTTCATAACCATACAGACAATAAATGATTGAAACTTCAGGATGGAAAAATCATGAACATCAAAACCGAAACCAGAAACAACAACGAAGCTCCGATAATTGAAAACCTCAGCATTACGTGGAACTCCATCAGCCTGAGTATAACGCCAAATCCGTTTTATCCTGTAACCACCATAACCGAGAATGGCACAGGTAAAGAGTGGTATCGCGGAAACGGAGGTAACGTTACCATTAATAATCTAACAAGAAACAGAATGTACTCCTGGGAGGTAGTCGGGCTAGACCCTATTATTGGCCAGACAAAGTCATTTATGCTGAATTTTTCTACGCTCGACAGAAAAAAACCAACACCTGTGGACTACTGGGATTATTATGATCTTAAACCCAGTAGCGTTTCATTTTTTTGGCACGGCGGCACAGTAGACGGCGGAACTGCTAAATATGAAATAAAACGAGATGCCGTACTACTCGACACACCCCTCAGGCCCCCCTACATCGACACCACTCCAGCAGAAGGGCGTAATCACACTTACTGCATTCGCACCTTTGATGACGAGCTTAGTTTTTCCGACCCTGTGTGCGTAGAAGTATATTTTGAAGACCTCACCAAACCAACCGACCCCACTAATTTAGTAACAAGCTCCCTTGCCCTGACATTAAGCTGGGAGGAGTCTTACGACAGCTCCGGTACAATTCGTTATCTAATCGATCAAGGTATTGGCAACGATCTGGGGACCACGGTCGAAACCCAGTTTGCTGTTGATCACCTGGAAGCAGATAAGCGATATGAGTTCGGTGTGACAGCAGAGGACCCAACGGGTCATAAGTCGAATCGAGTGATGGTGCACTATCCCCCACTGGGCGTTCCTTTCAAAGGAAAACGATAGCCTCTCATCTGTTGATGGCAGGTGCCACGCAATAAAAAAGGCGCTGAGTGGAATATCCACCCAGCGCCCTTTACCGAGATCATGAAGTTCTTAACTCCCCTTTACCTCAACTAGCGTCTTGTTCTGGTCTTCGATCAAATTGTAGCGATAGACGCGACCTGCTTCCTTGTTGAACGTAAAATCATTTCCTGGAATCAGATGAACCTTTTTCGTCGGCCGGCATTTATCGTCGTTCTTCGCTTCACAGTCCTTGAAGGCGTCGATAACCACTACGCTATTGCCATTGTTTTGCACTTGATAGCGAACAGCGCTGTTATCGACTTTTGTATCAAACCGGGTGTTGGCCGGGCGAACAAAAAATACCATGCCATAACCGGCCATCACGTTAAACCCGGCAGACATCTCCTTTTCATAGGATTCGCGTTCACTGTCGGAGACGGCAAATTTATCTTCCTTTTCAGGTACGACTGGCATAAAACGGACCCGAAAATAACGCTCTATGCTCCGGTCACCGGTGTACAGCAGGCGGGTTCCCTGGGTTCCCTTGGCCGGTACGATAAGCCGGGCCGGGCTGGCGACCAGACCATCACGGGTGCTGCCCTCGACCATCTTCAATGGTTCTTCGCGGGAAGCGCCGTTCTTTTGGTAAAAAATCTCCTTGATCTCGACTTTGACAAACGCCGTCGAAGTACCGCCGTTACGAATGCGTTTTAGATAACTACTTTGGTTACCTCCCATAAAGTCGTAGAACGTACCAATTTGCAGGCTGGGACCGGCATAAGCCCCCATACTGAACAACGATGTGCAGAGCAGTGTATAAATAAATTTCATGATATAAAGCCTCGTGCGAGAAACTAGCCTGAGTAAGCCTCGGGCCGTGCTACTGCCGTTAGATGTCCGCGTCAAATTTAATCGTAACGGTTCCGCGATAACTACTGTCACTTACCATATGTTCGACTTCGCTGGCGGGTACCTCAAAGTGCAATAAGCCGGGGTTTCTATTGGGCACCCCCAAAGACTTTATGTGTGGAATACCGGTATCCGCATTCAGTGAACGCCGTTCTACTGTATTCCCCACATCGTCCACCCAAGGACTTGGCAGGCTCACACTAATATCGACCGGCACCTGATGAGTTCCGTTACTGATCTCACATCTATTACCCGCCAAACGCTCACAACCGAGCTCCATCTTGAAGGGCGTGCTAGACAATATGAAAAACCGCAGATCAGCCAATAACTTCTCGTTTTGTCGACCATGATTGATCCAATCCATCCAGCCGCCCTTGGGGGCCAAACTAACCCTGTCGGTGGACATTTCGACCTTGACGTCTTGCTTCACCGCAAGGTTCAAGTCGAACGTCATCATGGATTGGCTCGGATTCAAACTTCCCATGTTGAAGTCGCTCCCTGGGCCGCCTACCGTGTAGTGCACTGAACCCTGATAACCGCCACTTATCAGCCTCTCTGGTCGTACAGCGCGTAACTCATAATGAACGTCGAGCTTCTGCAAAACTAGGCCGGGAATATTGCGATCGGCATCCCTTGGGCATGTATCGACGATTTCATTCGTTGCCCAGAATGCTGAAAAACTGCGTCCGTCATGAGCAGCGTTTTGCTCACTGCCAGCGACTTTAGTGCAATTGCCGGTCTTCTCCGACCACGACGGCGTCCAAAGATAGGCATGAGCCTCAAAATCAGAAAGTCCTGGTTGTCCAACAAGAGTTTGTGCGGTTTCCCCCATGGTATAACGGGTACCCACCCCGCCAATTCGAATTTGGATCTCTGCCGTTTCGCCAGGAATGCTGTTATGGGTAACCGTAAACGTGCGCCATCTTGCGTCAATACCAAAGGGGATTACGTCACTGGTATTGAAAATCCCCGGCCACGTCAGGGTAATGGGAAATTCGTTACTTCGAACTCTCGCGATGTTACATCGCGAACTAAAGCTTGGAATCGAGCAATAGCCGGTAATCGGCGTGTTATTTATAATCACTGCGCTTCCAGGATTACTCGGATCGGGTTTTATTTCTGCGTCCACCACCAATGCATTGGCAGAAGCCGTATAAAATCCACAGAGTGTCGATAACAACACCAGGCGGCTCATTAGCTTGTTCATTTGACTTTCCTGTGTACGCCATGTTCTGGCTGCTATTGTATAAGTGCCTATCAACTGGCTTTCTCAGACTTATAAGCAGCTTCGGCCAAAGTGTCTGGATGACACCGCAGATCGCCTACCATCAGCACATCATTCTCTCGCTGGGAGGTTGGATCGAGCCTGAACTGACATAACAACTGACTGTCGTGCCGCACTTCAAGTGTAGGCGATTTTTCACTAAGTTCCATGGAGAAGAACCCATCGACTTCGCTGACGCCACGACTGGCATGGTTGATAACATGATGGCCTTTCAACGGTTTTCCACTGGCATCCACCAGACGGCCCATCACCGTCACGGTCTTGAGGATACGCACCTGGCGATAATCCACGCCGCCCTATTCAAGTGATAAGTGGTACGCGCAGGGTGAATGGATGCGGCGGGCACGTCTGTGCCGTTGAAATCAAAATTCACCGTGCCGTTCTTGTAGGCCGACACCGGAATGAAATTACGTCCTGGACGTAACGTGGTGCTGGTGCCGGACAAATCGTCGGCGCGCATCTGGATATCATCCACCTCGCTTTCGACATCAATGATCATTCCCGCCTGCCTCGTCGAGGCCTGACCGCTGAGAACAGCCTTTTGGCCACTGACTGCCAGGGTGCTGTCCAAATTCAAACCACCGCTGACATGACCGTTGTAGGAAGAACGTTGTACATGCATGGAGCCGTTGACCTGATCGGTGATGAAATCGGCCGTGCCCGCCAGCCCCGTCCCGTAGACATCACTACTGGCGGTTGCAGAAACACTTTGCAGTACGTGATCCTTGAGGTCCCGACGATAGGAAACCGATGCGTTGGAATCGCGCCCACCGTCACGCGATGTGCGCTGACCGACGCTACCGGACACCTGGTGACCGTCTGAGCCCAGCGCCAGGCGCAGGCTGATATCGACCCCCCTGTTGCGCTGATCAGCCGTGCCAACTGTTCCCGGCCGGTCAAATACCGCCACGCGCCAGTCGGCGTTATGGCCAAACAGCTGTGCATTACGGGTCCAACTCAGGTCGATGCCCAAGCCCTCGGAGTACCCTTCGCTATGGGAGACTTGCGCGCTGACCGAACTCTTGCTGTTCAGGCGCTGGTTTACCGCCAGCGACGTGTTGCTGGTTTGCCCGTTATAGGTATTGCGCTGGCGAATATGGGTCCCGTCCGGCAGCTGTTCGTAAGTATTGCGCGTGTCCAGCCAACTGCGCTGATGGCGCAATACCAGGCTACCACCGTTGTATTGATGCACAGCTTGCAGCTCCATCCCCGTGCCTTGGCCCTTGGTCTGGGAAACGCTGCTATAGAAAGAGGTCCTGTCGCCCGCCGTCCACTCGGCGGAAGTGCCTAACTGCATTTGCTCCTTGACCTGTCGCGCGGACAAGCCCAGGACAACTCGCGGATGCAATAGAAAGTTGAAGGCTGCGCCCGCGGTCAAATCACCATCATCGCGTTCCTGCCAATTGCTGAGCAACTTGCTTTCGCGACCGGCGAAAAGGTTGTAACGCCAGCGATTTTCCGGGTTGTTCCAGTTCCTGGGCTTGTAGATAAGTTCCCGGTTGCTGGAGATCAACTGGCCGTCTTCGATCAGGCGCACTTCCACCTCGTAGATCCCGCCCGGCAACGGACGCGTGTCCAGCGTCTGAAGTCCGCTGGCTACCTGCTGGCTATTGATCAGCACGCCGTTGCGATAAATTTCGACCATCGCTTGGCGATTGGCGGTCACGGAAATCGGATAGAGGCTGGGTTTAGGGTTATCAATTGCCAGGCTGTCAGAACTGCCATACATCATGCCCAACACCGTATCGGGGCCAGAGCCGATGGTGCGCACTGGCCGAGTCAGGCCTTGCGCGCTGGGTGTAAAGTAACCGGCACGAAAGAAGGTGCCTTCCAGTTCCCGCTGGGTATGCAGTTCGTGGACCGCATGCTTGATGCCCGTGTCGGCACCCGACATACGCGAGAGTTGCGCGTTGAAGGTGTTCGTCCAGTTACCCAGGCTCGCGCTCGCTTCCAGGCCATAACGACCGGCCGGGTTCTGCTCTTGTCCACCACTGATGTTCAGTTGATTGCGCACAATCAGGCCGACGCTGCCGCCTTCCGGCTGATCGTGAAACTGGCGAGCTTGCGGATCGCGTTCGGCGTTGGCCGTTACCAGCGACACCGTGGAGTCTTCAAGGCTGTAGTGAACCGTCAGCAATTCCCGAGGGCAGCCGCTTTTGCACGCGCCCAACGCCACGCCCTGGATCAAGAGAGCGGCCCACTCATCGCGCTCGCTGGAAGTCAGGTCACTGTCTCGTGTGTCGGTAAAGTTGATCAGTGTCACCCGCTCGTCACGGCTTAACAGGATCATTGCTTCGCCTAGAAACTGTTGATCAACTTCCACCCGAACTGCCAATGGAACATCAAAAAAGAATTCATGAAAATCTGCAGGCAAGCCTTCAGCCTGTTGAAGCAAACTAACGGACTGGGCCGCTGGCTTGGTTTCACTGGCAAGCGCACCCGCGCAAATAATTAGCGCAAGCGCTCCCGCGATAGGAGTCTTCGGAAACATGGAAGTTTATCTCAAGTTAGCGCTTGCTTGTGCAAGTTAGAGTGCGGCCGACGAAGCGCGTCGACCACACAGATAGCTTATTGATAGCCCGTATTTATTTAACTATTATGGAGCATCAAATGTAACATTGACGTTGCCGCGATAGTTACCTTCAGGGTAGCCGCCACCTGGTTTAACTGCACTAACTTCCATATCCGCATTCATTTCACTTACCGCGGCATCAGCATCAACGACACTCGTCGGGGCACCATCAACCAATGTTACACCGTTGAATTTCACATTCAGATCGATAGTATTGGCGCCCGAAACCATGTTAGTTGGGCCATTAAGGGTTGCCATGATCGCAGGGCCGGTCGTACCACCAGCTGCACTTTTTGCCTTGAACTTAAGGACCATATCTTTCACTTCAGGAGCCGCCGGATCGGAAGCATCCACAATAAAGCGCTGCGGCAGTGTTACAGTGTCGACTGACACAGGCTGAACATAGAAGTCAGCACTTGGAATATCGGCAATCACTTCAATATCATGAGTTTGGGGAGTAGCCAGTGCGGCCGAAGAAGCAAAAGCCATAGCCAGCACGGAAGTAGACATTGCAATTTTCTTGAACATTAATTTCACCTTTAAGCATCAAAATAATAGTGCAAGCTTCAGCCAAGCGACAAAAGTCCACACCGGATTGTTTATCAAGTTGGTTATAATGCAACACTGCATTCAACGGGGCGCATCTTCGCGCTTTCTGAAGGACCGGTATGCCGGATTTTTCTGTACTTCTTGTAGGACTTATCCTGACGCCTGAAGGACCAACCTGTAAGCTACCTCTATATTGCTGGTAGGAATTTTCGTATGGTATAGCTGATCCCAAGCCTGGCACGATTACGGCCAGGAGCGGTCATCCGACGTTTCAAGAACAGCAGGCCCAAGCTACGAGAACCGGTGCCTGGGACAATAGAAAGATCATGGCATGTGCACATAGCAGTGCGGCTGGGACACAACTGACGCTTGAAGAAAATTCTGAGCCTGAGATCAACCCGTCAACTACCACCCGATTGGCCAGTGCTCCACGGAAAAGAGGACTGCGAATAAAAAAAAATCCCGATGCACAGGCATCGGGACTGGGTGAAGCGCATCAAGCCAACTGCGTCAAAAAGTTACTGTTGGTGTTTGAAAGGAAAACCGATCGGTGGGGAACTGTCAAAAGACTCATCCCACTTCAGAATCAAAGTAAGATGCGAAGTTGACAGATTGGCTGGATCAGTGGGCACGGTAAAGTCATCGAAACACACGGTGACAGTAGTTTTCTCGGAAAGATTGAACTGATCATCCATGGTTTGGCCATTATAAGGGCCTCCAAATGAGGCTGCGGCTTTTCCTGATGGCCACAGATCACCAGCGTGGTCGCTGCATCCAACTCACCCAGTCGCTGCAACAGATCATCCCGGCCAAAAGAAAACCCGCCCCATCGGTACGATACTTTCACGCAAACGATCCTCAGGCAAAACTGCCCAGGAAGCACGGAATCAAAGCCCCTCCAGCTCAGCCATCAGATCATTCAACCGCTCCACCTTCTCCTCGGTAATATCGCTTGTCGCCAACCCGTCGATGTACTCGGCCAGCTCCTCTACCGTGTTGCACTCGAACATCGCCCGCAGCGGCACTTCACGCTGCAGGGTTTTCTGCACCCGCGAAGCGATCTGCGTGGCCAGCAACGAATGCCCGCCGAGCTCGAAGAAGTTGTCGCGGATGCCGACTTTTTCGACCTTCAGCACCTCGGCCCAGATAGCCGCCAACGTCTGCTCCAGGTCGTTGCGCGGCGCCTGGTAATCCTGGCTTTGCAACAGGCCGATCTCCAGCGCCGGCAGGGCCTTGCGATCCAGTTTGCCGTTGGCGTTGCGCGGCAGCTTGTCGAGCCACAACCAGTGCAGCGGCACCATGTATTCCGGCAGCTCGGCGCGCAGGCGTTGCTTGATCTGCTCCAGGCAATGAGCAGGATCGAACGTTGAATCCGCCGCCACCAGATAACCCACCAGATGCTTGCCATTGATCCCTTCCTGCACGCCGACTGCCGCGTCGCGCATTTGCGGCTGTTCATGCAGGCGCGCTTCGATTTCACCCAGTTCGATACGGTAGCCGCGGATCTTCACCTGATGGTCGATGCGCCCGACGTATTCCAGCATGCCGTCACTGCGACGGCGGGCCAGGTCGCCGGTGCGATACAGGCGCTCGCCTGGGGCACCAAACGCATTGGGCACAAACACCTGGGCCGTGCGCAGCGGATCGCTGACGTAGCCGCGCCCAACCCCGGTGCCCGCCACGCACAACTCGCCCACCGCACCCAGCGGCACCAGCTGCAGCGCACCATCGAGCAGGTACAGGCGGTTATTGTCGGTCGGCGTACCGATCGGCAAATAGCTGCCGCGGGTGGAGGCCATGTCGACGCGAAAGAACGCCACGTCATCCGAGCATTCCGCCGGGCCATAGGCATTCACCAGCCCGATCTCCGGGTAACGCAGCAGCCATTGATGCGCCAGTTCCGGCGGCATCGCCTCCCCCGTCGGCAACATCCAGCGCAGGCCATCGAGACGCATGCGTTCCTGGACGAGCATGCCCTGGATCAGCGACGGCACGCTCTCCAGCACCGTGATGCCTTGCGCCGAAACATGCGCCAGCAAACCCTGCGGATCGTGGGCAATGCTGTTCGGCACAATGTCCACCCGCGCGCCGAACAACGGCGCGGCGAGGAACTGCCACACGGAAATATCGAAGCTTTGCGAAGCGGTCTGGGCAATCACGTCAGCCTCGCCGAGGCTCAGGTACGGTACCTTGCTCAACTGGTTGTTGAGCATGCCGCGCTGCTCGACCATCACGCCCTTGGGCAAACCGGTGGAGCCGGAGGTGTAGATCACGTAGGCCAGGTTATCCGGCCCGCTGTAGATGCCCGGATTGGCCACCGATACATGGCTCGCCTGTACCTCTTCCCAGACCAGCAACCGAGGCCGACTGGCGCAACCGAATTCATCCAGCAACGCCAGTGCTTGCGCGTGACAGGCTCGAGTGCACACTAGCAACGGCGTGCGACTCAGGTCGATGATGCGACTCAAGCGCTGGCCCGGTAGCCCCGGATCCAGCGGCAGATAACCCGCCCCCGCCTTGAAACTGCCAATGATCATGCCGAGCAAATCGAGGCTGCGTTCGGCCAACAGCGCCACCGGTTGATCCAGCCCGACGCCAGCGGCAACCAGTGCATGGCCGAGGCGGTTACTGCGCTGGTTCAGTTCCAGATAGTTGTAGTGCTGATCCAGACAACTGGCGGCAATACGCAGCGGGTGGGCAGCCACTTGCGCTTCAAACAAGGCAACGTAGCTCTGCTCCAAGGGGTATGCATGTTCGCTCTGGTTGCAGCCGTGGATCAGGAATTCATGTTCCTCAGTGCCCAGCAACGGCAGGTCCGCCATGTCACCATGGAAACCTTCGACCAACGCCAGCAACAGGCGCTTGAACTCGCCAAGCATGCGCTCGACCGTGGATTCATCGAAATAACGCTGGTCATAGGACAGGTGCAAACCCAGGTCATCACCCGGATAGCACACTGCCGTCAGCGGGAAATTTGTGTGGGTGCGGCCCGAATCCGACGTCGCATTCAGGCTTTGCGCACGGTCGAGCACCGAGACTTCCACCGGGGCGTTTTCGAATACGAACAGGCTGTCGAACAGCGGCTGGCCCTTGGGCAGTTCGCTGTTTTCCTGAATGCTCACCAGCGGCAGGTACTCGTACTCACGCAGTTGCATGTTGCTGTCGAGTAAAGCGCTCAGCCATTGGCGCACACTGCAACGCTGATGGTCGTCAGGGATTTTCACCCGCAGTGCGATGCTGTTGATGAACAGGCCGACGGTGCGTTGCATCTCTGGCATCTCGACCGGACGTCCAGCCACCGTGACCCCGAACAGCACGTCGCGATCACCACTCAGCCTGAGCAATACCAGGGCCCATGCCGCCTGGGTAAAGGTGTTGATGGTCAGCTGATGCGCCTGGGCCAGTTCACGCAGCCGTGCACCGTCACGGGCATCGAGGCGGGTGTAGCGGTCGCCGACGATCATGCCGCCGCTGTCGCCGGCATGTTCGCGCAGGAACGGCCGGTCGCTCGGGATCGGCGTGGTCCGTTCGAACCCTTGCAGGTTGGTTTTCCACCATTGCCGCGCTTGGGCCAGGCTCTGGTGTTGCAGCCAGGCGATGTAGTCGCGGTAACGCGGCGCCACGGCCAACTGCGCTTCCCGGCCTTCGCCGAGGGCGGTGTAGATCTCGAAGAAGTCGTTCATCAGCAGGGAGCGGCACCAGGCATCGATCAGGATGTGGTGGTTGCTCATCATGAACCAGTAACGTGCCGCACCCACCCGGATCAGGCGCAAGTGGAACGGTGCCTGGTTGAGCAGGTCGAACCCGGCCTCGCGCTCGGACTTGAGCAGGGCTTGCAGCTTCGGCTCCTGCTCGGCGGCGGCGATCTTGCTCCAGTCCAGATATTCGATCGGCGTGCTGCCCGGTTTGTGGATAACCTGCAGCATGCCTTCGCCGACGTTCCAGCAGAACGAGGCGCGCAAGGCTTCGTGGCGGGCGATAACCGCCTGCCAGGCCTGGACGAAACGCTGCGCATCGAGCTCGCTGTCGATGCGGTAGCGATCCTGCATGTAGTACAGGCCCGTGCCCGGTTCCAACAGGGTGTGCAGCAGCATGCCTTCCTGCATGGGCGTCAGCGGGTAGACGTCTTCGATCAGCGTTGCCGCAATCGGCAGTGCATCCAGTTGCGCCTGGTTTAGTTTCGCCAGCGGGAAGTCTGACGGCGTCAGGCCGCCCGCGTCATCGCGCAGGCAGTGCTCGATCAGGCTGCTCAACTCACACAAGTAAGCATTGGCCAATTCGCTGATGGTCTGGGGCGCATAGCGTTCGGCGCTGAAGGTCCAGCGCAGCACCAGTTCGCCGCCGTAGACCTGACTGTCGACGCTCAATTCATTCGGCAGCGGCGCCTGCGCATCAAAGGCTGCGCCAACCGCTTCATCCAGCGGATGGAACAGTGCATCGGCCGCAAAACTCTGGTCGAACTGCCCCAGGTAGTTGAAGGTAATCGGCGCCGCCGGCAGCTCGGCCATGCGCTGGCGGGTAGGCTCATCGGCCAGATAACGCAGCACGCCATAGCCCAGCCCTTTGTGCGGTACGGCGCGCAATTGCTCCTTGATCGCCTTGATCGAGGCGCCCTGCCCGGCCACCTCCTCGATGTTCACGGGTGTCAGGCGCAGCGGATAAGCGCTGGTGAACCAGCCGACGGTGCGGGTCAGGTCGATGTCGTCGAACAGCGCCTCGCGACCATGGCCTTCAAGTTGAATCAGCGCCGACGTGTGTCCGCTCCATCGGCACAACACACGGGCCAATGCAGTCAGCAGCAGGTCGTTGACCTGGGTGCGATATGCACTCGGTGCCTGTTGCAGCAATTGCCGGGTGCGCTCGCTGTCGAGGCGCACGCTGACGGTTTGCGCATGGCGATGCTGCCGACCACCCTGCGGTCGATCACAGGGCAATTCGGCGCTCGGTCCGGCCAACTGCGCCTGCCACCAGCTCAGTTCTTCACGCAGGGATTCGCTGCCGGCATAGGCCTGCAAGCGGGCGGCCCAGTCCTTGAAGGCACTGGTCTTGGCCGGCATTTGCACCGGCTGTTGTGCGTCAAGTTGGCGATAGACGCTCTGCAGATCTTCCAGCAGCACGCGCCATGAAACGCCGTCGGTTACCAGGTGGTGAATCGCGATGAACAAGCGCTGCTGACCTTCGGGACCGTCGACCAGCAACACCCGCAGCAACGGCCCCTCTTCGAGATCGAGGCTGCGCTGGGCGTCGGCGAACAGGGCGGCGCATTGGTCCATGGACGCGACGCGCACTTGCCACAGCACCGGCACATCGGACATCGCCTGGTGCCGGGCTTGCCACTGACCGCCCACCTGGCGGAAGCGCAAGCGCAACGCATCGTGCTGTTCAATCACCGCCAGCAAAGCTTGCTCCAGGCGATGGGGTTCCAGGGCCTCGCTCGGTTGCAACAGCAACGCCTGGTTCCAGTGTTGGCGCTGGGCAATGGCGGTGTCGAAGAACCAGTGCTGGATCGGCGTCAGGCGCGACTCGCCGCTGAGCAAGCCTTGCTCGGCGGTGACCTGCCCGGTGCGAGCCGCCACGGCGGCGAGGGTCTGCACGGTCTGGTGCTGGAACAGGTCGCGAGGGCTGAAGTGAATGCCCTGCTGGCGCGCGCGGCTGACCACCTGGATCGACAGGATCGAGTCGCCACCAAGCTCAAAGAAGTTATCGTTGCGCCCGACCTGTTTGACGTTCAGCACTTCGCACCAGATCTGCGCCAAGGTCAGCTCCAGCTCGTTGCTGGGCGCCACATACTGCTGACGGTTCAGCTCCGGGTCTGGTGCAGGCAGTGCGCGACGGTCGAGTTTGCCGTTGGCGGTCAGCGGCATGCTCGCCATCAGGATCAGGTGCGTGGGCACCATGTAATCCGGCAGCTGGGACTTGAGGTGCGACTTGAGTGATTCACGCAGTGCGGCTTGATGCGACTCGTCCTGTTCGGCGACGTCGGATACCAGATAGCCAACCAGTTGTTTGCCGCTCGGTGCATCGAGCGCCAACACCACCGCTTCACGTACCGATGGATGTTCCAGCAAACGGCTTTCGATCTCGCCCAGTTCAATGCGGAAACCGCGGATCTTCACTTGATGGTCGATTCGCCCGAGGTATTCCACCAGGCCATCGGCGCGCTGGCGCACCAGGTCGCCGGTACGGTAGATACGCCCGCCGTCGCCGGCAAACGGATCGGCAACAAAGCGTTCCGCCGTCATGCCTGCACGCCGGTGGTAACCCTGGGCCAGGCCGGCACCACCGACGTACAACTCGCCGGTCGCACCCTGTGGCAGCAACGCCAGGTCGGCATCGAGAATGTACGCCACGCGGTCGCCGATCACGCTGCCGATCGGTACGCTGCCGGCGCCTTCTTCCAATGCTTCGGGGGCCAGGCTGGCCAGGGGCATGACCACGGTTTCCGTCGGGCCGTAGGCATTGAAGAACAGGCTCGGCTTGAACGCCGCACGAATCCGCGCCAGGTGTTCGCCGGTCAGCGCTTCGCCACCGGTGATAATCATGCGCACCGGCAAGGTTGCGTTCTGCGTTGCCAGCCACTGCGCCAACTGGCTGCCGTAGCTCGGGGTGAAACCGAGGATATTGATATGGTGGCGACGGATCAGTTCGCAGATCTCTTGCGCGTCCCATTGGCCCTGGGCACGCAGCACAACCTGTGCACCGCTCAGCAGCGGCGCCAACAAGCGCTCGGTGGCGGCGTCGAAGTTGATCGAATAGAAGTGCAACTCGCAGTCGTCCGGGCGCATGCCGAAACGCTCGATCACCGCGCGGCAATGCATGGCGATTTCGCCGTGGGACACCACCACGCCTTTGGGTTTACCGGTGGAACCCGAGGTGTAGATCAAGTAAGCCTGATGTTGCGGCAGGCTGATGTCAGGCAGTTCGCAGACGGGATAATTGGCAAGCGCCGCAGAGTCTTCCTCCAGGCACCAGCGGCCGACGCCCGCGGGCAAATCGCCAAGGGCCTGGAACATCGCCGCGTCACTGAGCAGCAAACCGACGCCGCTGTCTTCGATCATGTAGAGCAAGCGATCCAGCGGGTATTCCGGGTCCAGCGGCACGTAGGCGCCGCCGGCCTTGAGGATCGCCAGCAGGCCGATGACCATCTCCAGCGAACGCTCCAGCGCCAGGCCCACCCGCACCTGCGGGCCCACGCCGCGCTCGCGCAGCATCCAGGCCAGGCGATTGGCGCGGCTGTCGAGTTCGGCGTAGCTCAGGGTGTGCCCGGCAAACGTCAGGGCCGGCGCATCGGGACGCGCCCGGGCCTGTTCGCTGAACAGCTGATGGATGCACTGGTCGAGTCGATGCGCGCCCGGCTCGACGCCCAGGCTGTCGAGCAGCTGTTGTCGTTCACCGATGTCGAGCAACGGCAACTCACTGAGGCGCTGCTGCGGATCGGCAATCAGCGTCTCAAGCAGGTTGCGCCAGTGCGCGGCCATGCGCGCAATGCGCGGCTCGTCGAACAGATCGGTGCTGTAGGTCAGGCAGCAACCGAGGCGATGGTCGAGGTCGGTGACTTCCAGGTTGAGGTCGAACTTGGTCGCGCGGGCATCGTTGGCCAGGTATTGCACGGTCATGCCAGCCAGGCTGCGGCTCTGCTGGAATTCCCAGCGCTGAACGTTGCACATTACCTGGAACAGCGGGTTGTAGGCGGCGCTGCGCGGTGGCTGCAAGGCTTCCACCAGATGATCGAATGGCAGGTCCTGATGGGACTGGCCCTCGATCACGGTGTGGCGAACCTGCTCGAACAACTCGCCGACGGACATCTGCCCATCGAGCTGGCAACGCAGCACCTGGGTGTTGAGGAACGCGCCGATCAGCCCTTCGCTTTCCGGGCGAATGCGGTTGGCCACCGGCGCGCCGATGCGCAGGTCGGTCTGGCCGCTATAGCGATACAGCAGCGTGGCCAGGGCGGCGGTCATGGTCATGAACAGGGTCAAGCCGTTTTGCGCATTGAAGGCACGCACCCGTGCCGCCAGATCGTCGCTCAGGTCGAAACGGTACAACTCGCCCTGGTGGCTTTGTACCGGAGGACGCGGACGGTCGGCCGGCAATTCCAGCAGCGGATGCTCACGGCCCAGTTGTGCGGTCCAGTAGTCGAGCTGGCGCTGGCGTTCACCGGACTCCAGCCATTGGCGCTGCCAGACGCTGTAATCCAGGTACTGCACCGGCAACGGCGCCAGCGGTGATTCGCGTTCCTCGACGAAGGCTTCGTAGAGCACACTGAGTTCCCGGGCAAAGATGTCCATCGCCCAGCCTTCGGTGACGATGTGGTGCAGGGTCAGCACCAGGTAGTGCTCCTGTTCGGCTGTCTTGACCAGGCAGGCGCGCAGCAGCGGGCCGGTTTCCAGATCGAAGGGTTTGTGCGCCTCATCGTCGGCCAGTTGCTGGACTTGCCACTCACGGCCATCGGCATCCAGCGCGGTAAAGTCCTTGCAGTCGATGCGCACTGAGGTTGAGGCATGCACCTGTTGGCGCGCGACGCCATCGACACTGGGGAAAGTGGTGCGCAGGGTTTCGTGACGCATGATCAACGCCTGCAACGCGGCCTCGAAACGCTCGACATCGAGCACCCCGCGCAGGCGCGCCATGCCACCGACGTTGTAGGCCGGGCTGTCCGGTTCCATCTGCCAGAGGAACCACATGCGCTGTTGGGAATAGGACAACGGCACCGCTTGGCTTCGGTCGACCTGGGCGATTGGCGGCTGTTCGTTGGTACGACCGCTGGCCTGGATCAGGCGCACCTGTTCGGCAAAGGCGCCCAGCCCGCTGTTTTCGAACAGGGCGCGCAAAGGCAACTCGACGTCGCAGGCCTGACGCGTGCGGGAGATGATTTGCGTGGCCAGCAGCGAATGGCCGCCAAGGGCGAAGAAGTCATCGCCCAGGCCGACTTGCCCCAGGCCCAGTACTGCACGCCAGATGTCGGCGATTTGCCGTTGCAGTTCGGTCACCGGTTCGACGTGTTCGCGCACCTGCCACTGCGGTTCCGGCAAGGCACGACGGTCGAGTTTACCGCTCGGGCTGAGGGGCATCTCGTCCAGGCGCATCAGCTGTGACGGGACCATGTATTCCGGCAGTTCCGCCGCCAGCACGTTTTTCAGGCGGGTGCTTTGGGCTTCTTCGGATTCAGTAGAGTCGGCGGTGTAGTAACCGATCAACTGGCCGCCGGCGGACGTTTCGCGCACCAGCACCACCGCCTGGGCGACACCTTCTTGCGCCAACAACCGCGCTTCGATTTCTTCCGGCTCGACGCGGAAGCCGCGCAGCTTGACCTGCTGATCGAGACGTCCGAGGTATTCGATCACCCCATCGGTGGTCCAGCGCGCACGGTCACCGGTGCGGTACAGACGCGCGCCCTGCTCGCCCAGTGGATCGACGACAAAACGCTCGGCGGTCATGCCCGGGCGGCCCAGATAACCGCGAGCCAGGCCGATGCCGCTGATGCACAGTTCACCCGGCACGCCGGCCGGCAGGGGATTCAGATCATGGTCGAGTACGCGGCAGATCACGTTGCCCAGCGGCCGGCCAATCGGCGAGCGCTCGCCATCGGCGCTGGAGCAGTGCCAATGGGTCACGTTGATCGCGGTTTCCGTCGGGCCGTAGCGGTTATGCAGTTGCACGGCCGGCAGTTGTGCCAGCGTGCGGTTGCGCAGTTCGGCGGGCAGCGCTTCGCCACCGGAGAACAACCGACGCAGGCTGGTGCATTCGGCGCTGAGCGGTTCGTCGATGAACAACGCCAGCAGCGGCGGCACGAAGTGCAGCGTGGTCACGCCGTAGGCTTGAACCAGCTGCGCGATGCGCTGCGGATCGCGGTGTTCACCCGGCCCGGCCAGCAGCAGCCGGGCCCCAGTAATCAGTGGCCAGAAGCACTCCCACACCGACACGTCGAAACTGATCGGCGCTTTTTGCATCAGCACATCGGTTTCATTCAGGCTGTAGGTGTCCTGCATCCATTGCAGACGTTCGGCGAGGGCCGCTTGGGTGTTGCCGACGCCTTTCGGTTGCCCGGTCGAGCCGGAGGTGTAGATCACGTAGGCCAGGTTGTCGCCGTGCAGGTGCAGGCCCGGCGTGTGGCTTGGCCAGTTTTCCAGGTGCAGGGCGTCCATCGCGATCACGCTGACGCCGTCGCTCGCTGGCAAGCGCTCGAGCAATTGAGTGTGCGTCAGCAGCAACTCGACGCCGCTGTCGCTGAGCATGTAGGCCAGCCGTTCGGCGGGGTAATCCGGATCGAGTGGCACGTAGGCGCCACCGGCCTTGATGATCGCCAGCAGTCCGATCAACAGTTGCGGCGAGCGTTCGCCGGCAATGGCCACGCACACATCCGGACCGACGCCTTTGTCACGCAGGTAGTGGGCCAGACGATTGGCCTGGGTGTGCAGTTCGGCGAAATCGAGGCTGCCGCCGTCCCACAGCAGCGCGGTGCGTTCCGGTGTCTGACGGGCTTGTTGGTTGAGCAGTTCCGGCAGCCACTGGCTGGCGGGTGGGCACGGAGCCACGGCCCATTCGGCTTGCTGATTTATTTCAGTTCCGATCAGCAGTGGCAGATCACCGATGGCGGTTTCAGGTTGTTCACTAATGGCGCGCAACAGGCGGCTGTAGTGCTCAGCCAGGCGTTCGATGGTCGCGGCATCGAACAGCTCGCTGGCGTAGTCGAAGGACAGGCTCAGGCGCCCGTTGCGATCTTCTTCGCTGTGCAACTGCAGGTCGAACTTGGCCTCGCGACTGTGCCACGGCAGTTCCTCGGCAAGCAGCCCGGGTAGGCGTTTCAAGGCGCTGAGATCCCGTTGCTGGTGGTTGAACATGACCTGGAACAGGCCCTGTTCGCGCGCCTGGGGGAAGGCCTCGAGCAGTTGCTCGAACGGCAGATCCTGATGCGCCTGCGCCCCCAAGGCAGCCTGTCGGGTTTGTGCCAACAACTCAACGAATGGCAGGCGCGAATCCACCTCGGCGCGCAGCACCTGGGTATTGATGAAGAAGCCGATCAGGCCTTGGGTTTCCAGGCGTGGGCGGTTGGCATTCGGCACGCCGATGCGGATGTCGCGCTGCCCGCTGTAGCGATGCAACAGGCTCTGAAACGCGGCCAGCAAGAGCATGTACGGCGTGGCTTGATGGGCCTGGGCGGTCTGGCGAATGGCATCGCTCAAGTCCGCCCCCAGGCGCACGGTATGGCGGGCGGCGCTGTGCAACTGTTGCGCCGAGCGCGGGTGGTCGGTGGCCAGGTTCAGGGTTGGATGCTCATCGCCCAACTGCGCCTTCCAATAAGCCAGTTGGCGCTCGCCCTCCCCTTGCGCCAGCCATTGGCGCTGCCAACTGCCGTAGTCGGCGTACTGGGTCGGCAGTGGCGCGAGCGTGGCTTGTTGTCCTTGGGCAGCCGCCGCGTACAGCCGGGAAAATTCGTCGATCAACACATTCATCGACCAGCCGTCAGCGATGATGTGATGCAGCGTCACCAGCAGTTGGTGATCTTCGTCGTCGAGGCGCACCAGCGTTACCCAGAGCAACGGCCCCTTCTCCAGGTCGAACTGAGTGCGCGCTTCGTCCTCGCGGATTTGCCGAGCCTTGGCTTCACGCTCGGCCAGCGGCAGATCGCTGATATCGATGCGTTGCAGATTGAATTCAGCGGCCGTAACGACCTGCTGCAGCGCCACCCCGTCACGCTCGAAGAAACGTGTGCGCAGGGATTCGTGGCGCTCGATCAACTGCTGGAAACTGCCGCGCAGGGCGTCTTCGTCCAGTTCGCCGCGCAGGCGCAAGGCACCGGGAATGTTGTAGGCGCTGCTCTGCGGGTCGAGCTGCCAGGTGATCCACAGGCGATTCTGCGCCAGGGATTGCGGCATGGCCTCGCTACGCGACAGCGCGCTGATCGCGCCTTGGGCGAGGCCACCGTCCTGCTGTTGCCACGCCACCGCGTCGGCGAAGGCACCAAGGGTCGGCGCTTCGAACAGCAGGCGCAGGTTCAGCTCCAGGCCAAGTTGTTCCCGCAGACGCGCCACCACTTGCGTGGCCGCGATGGAGTTGCCGCCCAGCAGGAAGAAGTGATCGTCGGCAGCGACCTGCTGGACCTGCAATTGCTCGCACCAGATCTGGCCGATCAGGCTTTGCAACTCACAGGCGGACTCAACGTTGCCTGTGCTTTCTGTGACCGCCGAAGGGAACAGCGCATAACTGTCGAGGCTGCCTTCGGCCAGGCGATTGCGGCACGCCGAGCGTTGCAGTTTGCCGCTGGAAGTCTTGGGCAAGGCGCCCGGATTGAGCAGCACCACCACGCTCGGCGCTTCCTGGTACGCCTCGGCCACGGCCTGGCGGATAGCCTTGATCAAGGCCTCGGGCGGGAGGATTTTTTGCACACTGCGGCTGATCTCCGCAGCGATGCCGATGCCTTCCTGGCCATCGATATTGACCGCAAAGGCGGCGACGCGCCCCTTGCGCACCACTTCCACTTCACGCTCGACGGTCTGTTCGATGTCTTGTGGATAAAGGTTGTGCCCGCGCACGATCAGCATGTCTTTCAGGCGCCCGGTGATGAACAGCTCACCGTCGCGCGTGAAACCCAGGTCACCGGTGCGCAGCCATTTTTTACCTGCGTGCTGGACGAAGGTCTTGGCCGAGGCTTCGGGGTTGCGCCAGTAACCGTGGGCGATGCTCGGGCCGCTGGCCCAGACTTCGCCGACCGCGTTGTCAGCCAGTTCGTTGAGCGATGCCGGGTCCATGATCAACACCGTGTGATCCGGCTGGCTGACGCCGCAGCTCATGATCGCGCTGCCCTCGCCGGCTTCGGCACGGTTTTGCGCCAGGGCCCGGTCGTCCACTCGCAAATTGCCGATGCCTTGGCCGCGCGGAGTACCGGCGACGAACAGCGTGGCTTCCGCCAGACCGTAGGAGGCCATGAAACTGTCTTCGCTGAAACCGCAGCTGGCGAACTTCTCGGCGAAACGTTCCAGGGTGTCGAGGCGAATCGGTTCCGACCCGGAATAGGCCACGCGCCAGCCGCTCAAGTCGAGGCGTTCCAGGGCCGACTCACTGACCCGTTCACTGCACAGGCGATAGGCAAAATCCGGCCCGCCACTAATGGTGCCGCCGTATTCACTGATCGCTTCCAGCCAGCGCAGCGGCCGGCCGAGGAAGTACGCCGGCGACATCAACACGCACGGCACGCCACTGAAAATCGGCTGCAACAGGCCGCCGATCAGGCCCATGTCGTGATACAGCGGCAACCAGCTGACGATCACGTCGTCGGGGTTCAGGTCGATACCGAAACCGTGGCGGATCAGCAATTCGTTGGCCACCAGGTTGCCGTGGCTGACCTGCACGCCCTTGGGCAATGCGGTGGAACCAGAGGTGTATTGCAGGAAGGCGATGTCAGCGTCTACCAGGGCTGGCGCGACCCAGCGTTCGGCGTGGGCGCTGTCGAGGGTATCGACACACAACAGCGGCGGCGCCCCTTCGATTTGCAGCAGCGAATCGCGCAGGCCGGCACTGGTCAGCAACAGGCGCGGCTCGGCATCGCCGATGATCGACAGCAGCCGCTCCTGATGATGCCGACGCGCCGACTCCGGCGGATAGGCCGGCACCGCGATCACCCCGGCGTACAGGCAACCGAAGAATGCCGCGACGTAATCCGGCCCGCTGGGAAACAACAACACCGCGCGCTCGCCAAAACCGGCCTCGGCCTGCAACGCGCCGGCAATCGTCCGCGCCCGCTGATCCAGCTCGCGATAACTGAGCACCACAGCCTGGTCCCGGGTTTCGGCAAGAAAACGCAAGGCCACCCGATCCGGCGTCAGGGCCGCGCGGCGCTGGAGGGCTTGGACCAGTGTGCTGGGGATTTCGAACGCGTCGGTCATGAGGTTTCCTGCCTGAATTCGGCTTGGTAGGAGCGAGCCTGCTCGCGAAAATCCGGAGAACGCCGCGGGGTGTCAGGCGCCCATCGTCATCATTGACGACCATCGCGAGCGAGCTCGTTCCTACGGGGTGATGAGGGTTGCGCTGTGCAATTTCTTCCTTGAGAACGGATGACGCCTGGAAATAATTAGTCGCCAGGCATGAGCGCCAACCGGGCCGTGGCGCGACAGCGTGTCGCAGTTCTCACTCTGCACCTTCAATGCGCATTACTTCTCTTTCTCAATTGACAATCATTATCATTCAACATAATTTGTCGCTCGATGTGTAGGGCGGCCCCGGCCTTCTTGTCGTCCCACTAACCTATTGGCAGCAAGGTGATTTCCAATGACGGAACAAGCGTCCACAAGCAGGTGCGATTCGCCGCTACTTCAAGCCTTCGTCGACAATCGACTGATACTGGTCAAGATTGCAGCCCGCATCACCGGCTGCCGCTCGCGCGCCGAAGATGTGGTGCAAGATGCTTTCTTCCGCCTGCAATCGGCGCCGAACATCACCTCCTCCTTCAAGGCGCAGCTCAGCTACCTGTTCCAGATCGTGCGCAACCTGGCCATCGACCACTACCGCAAGCAGGCCCTGGAACAGAAATACTCCGGCCCTGAAGAAGAAGGCCTCAACGTGGTCATCCAGGGCGCCTCCCCGGAAACCTCGCACATCAACTTCTCCACCCTGGAAAACATCGCCGACGCCCTGACCGAACTGCCAAGCCGCACGCGTTATGCCTTTGAGATGTACCGCTTGCATGGCGTGCCGCAGAAGGACATTGCCAAGGAGTTGGGGGTGTCACCGACGTTGGTGAACTTCATGATTAGGGATGCGTTGGTGCATTGCCGGAAGGTGTCGGGGAGTCGGGGGGATACGTTTGCCCAGCGTTGAGGCTTGATCGTGGGATCAAGAAGGCCGTTCTGAGATTCGGGACGAATCAGTCGTCATGCAGCAAACCTGAACTGTATTCGCTGAAACTGCTGACAAGCGCACTGCCCTTTCAGTATTGCTGGGGTCTCAACTAAAAAGGACGTCACTCAGGGACGTCCGTCTGTTTATTACCACTCACTTCCGGTTGCCGCCCGTGCCTTCATACACTGCTGGGCGGGTCGACGTGCGCGCAGGTGTGGAAGACCGGGAATCCAGGAACCCGGCGCACCCGAAAGTGCCCCGCACACACCCGCCATAATTTAACAGCACACATGAAAAAAGTGACTGCATAAATTCAGGTGGCGCCTGTGCGTCTAGATCACGTGAAGGGCTTGATTGGGGACGGTAAAAGATGGGCGAATTCGGCGCGTATTGAGGGAAACCTCCTACATTTCTGCCGCCTCATCAACAGATTGAAAGTTTCACAGCTTGGTAGCGCGCCCCAAAGCTCAGTAAGGGTTTGTGATGCTATCGTTGTTCTCCCGTAACCCGTGTTTTGCTCTTCGTTAAAGTCAGGCTCAACAGGACGGAAACCAAGATGATGCCGCCGACTGTGGTCAGCGACCATTGGATCGGCACGTGCCACCACGGCGCGACCAGCATCTTGCCGCCGATGAACACCAGTACGATGGCCAGGCCATATTTGAGCAAGTGAAAGCGGTCGGCCATGTCGGCAAGCAGAAAATACAGTGCGCGCAGGCCCATGATGGCGAAGATGTTGGAGGTGAACACGATAAACGGGTCCGTGGTGACGGCGAAGATAGCCGGGATGCTATCCACCGCGAACACCAGGTCGCTGGCCTCGATCAGTACCAGCACCAGGAACATCGGCGTCGCCCAGCGCAGGCCGTTCTGGCGCACGAAGAAGTGCTCGCCGTGAAAGCCGTCGGTGATGCGAAGATGGCTGCGCAGCCAGCGCAGCAAAGGGTTCTTTTCGAGGTCTGGCTGCTGGTTGGCGAAGATCAGCATCTTGATGCCGGTGATGACGAGGAAAGCACCAAAGACATAGAGTAGCCAGGCAAACTCCTGCACCAGCCAGACGCCGGCGAAAATCATACCGGCGCGCATGACGATGGCCCCGAGCACGCCATAGAGCAAGACACGGCGCTGCAACTCTGGCGGCACGGCGAAGTAGCCGAAGATCATGACGAAAACGAACATGTTGTCGATCGACAGCGACTGTTCGATCAGGTAGCCGGTGAGAAATTCGAGCGTTGTACGCTGGGCCACTTCGGCACCGACATGGCTGTGCAGATACCACCAGAGCAGAGCGGCGAAGACCAGTGCCAGGCTGACCCAGGCGATGACCCAGGCCAGCGCTTCGCGGACCGAAACACGATGCGCCTTGCGCCCGCCGAAGACGAACAGATCGAGCGCCAGCATGGCAAGGACGAACACGATGAAGGCGGCCCACATCCAGGGTTGGCCGACGCTGATGGCCGTCATCTACTGTCTCCGCATGAAGCAGCAATAGGCTGGAGGAGTCATGCTAGCGAGCCTGTTACCACAACAAAAATCGTTTATTCGTTGCGAATAGTTCGTTTTTTACGAAGTATTGATTCAGGTGCTCAACTACCAGCAACCGCATTGGTTATGCTCCGTGGTCAAGACGGGTGGCGTGGCGCGCGCTTCCAGCAGTCTCGTCTCTTGCTCGATCGTGATGGAAAGGTCTGCTACACCCTTCGACAGTCTTGGCAACTGGTAAGCCGGTGATGCTGGCGTATATTGATAGTGTCGATCCAGGTAGTTGAGGCGATAAAAGATCGCCAATGGTGGGACAAGCGAGAGTGCTGGGGGCGCTAGCGGATAACCCGGAACGTTGGAGGTGTCATATGAGGCAGTATCAACGACTCTTTCTGATCGCAGGTCCCACCATGCGTCACTCGCCGGCGATGGAGCGGGCAATCGCATTGGCCGACGCTACAGGCGCAGCGCTGCATATTGCGGTGTTCATCGAAGACTTCGACCTTATGCGGTTAATGAGCAACAGTGAACAGCTTCGTGAGAGTTGCCGGCAGGAGAACCTGCAGTGGCTGACGGATGAGGCCGAACTCATGCGCAGGAAGGGCATCACTGTGACCACCGAAGTTGCATTGACCCGTGACCCGCTGCAAGAAATCCTTGGGCATGTGGCTGAAATGCAGCCTGACCTGATTATCAAGGACGTACACCATGAATCAGCGCTCAAACGTGTATTCATCACGCCTTTGGATTGGCAGTTGTTACGCGAATGTCCGAGCGCTGTACATCTGGTCAGCGAAGTCAGGTGTCCGCTTCCTCGAGTAATAGTGGCGGCGGTTGATCCATCGCATCCTGAGGGTCAGATCAGCGCAATCAACGACAGTATCATTCAGGCGGCGAGCGAAATGGCCGCGCAATGCGAAGCTGAATTGCACATGTTGTATGCCTATGAACTAACCCACACACATTTCTCTGATGCAGGTGCTGGCGCCGTGACGATGCCAGGCTTCGCCAACGACGTGCGCCGGTCACTTGAAAAGTGCTTCGTTGCCTTGGCCGGACGCCACGGCGTGCCACCTGAGCGACAACATTTCATTGCTGGGCCGCCAACGAAAGCGATGGCCGACTTTGCCACTCATACTCGAGCGGATGTCTTCGTAATGGGAAATACCCATCACAAAGGGGTGGACAAGCTGATTGGCAGTACCACGGAGCATGTTCTGTATCAGGTGCCCTGCAGCGTTTTGGCCATCAAGGGAGAAGCGGATCACTGAACGAAAAAACGGCAGGGGAAAAGGGGAAAAGTTTTTTGTAGAACACCATTGGCGTAAGAATAGTCTTCTACCCCAGTGGTGCTTTACAACGACTTCGCAGCCGAAGGGCGCGAAAGCCCCCCCTCGCCCAAAAAACGTGGCTACTCAGTTGAGTCGAGTCGATCCAACGCCCGTTCACAGCCAGCTCACCTGACATGATGACCTGCGCCTTGAACATGGATGGAACTCCGATGCTATTTAGAAAGGAGCCATCACCGCCTGCGCCATCGAGTCGATCAACATGAGCCTGCGCAAGGTCACCAAAAGCAGAGCCTCATTCCCGACTGACGATGCGGTAATGAAGCTCTTTTATCTGGCGCTGAACAACATCAGCAAGAAGTGGACAATGCCAATCAGGGACTGGGCGGGAGCCTTGAACAGGTTCAGTATCCAGTTCGAAGACAGGCTTTTGCAGGATTACCAGCCACCCCCGTTTACACAGGATTCATTACACCCCCCGCTTATCCTTAAGAGAAATACCGATTGCGGGATAAGAAATGATTTCTCGATCTGACTTGTTGTTGGAATTATCGATCGCTGTCACACCAAACTCGTATCGCACCCCCGCTTCCAGCCCGGTAATGGAAAATTCCAGTTGTTTCGTGCGCCCCAATTCATCATCGATACCTTTATCGACGATATAAGTAATATCCCCAGAACTGTCATATGACTCATCCCAGCTCAACTGCAAGGCCAAATTTGAGGTTCTTAACCCTGTAGGTTTGGTGGGCGCGGTAAGATCCTCGAAGTAGACATTGACACAAACAGGCTCTGAGAAAGTGAATCCATCATCAAAGGTACGAATGCAGTAGGAGTGGTCCCGCCCCTGTTCTGGAGTGGTATCGGTATAGGGAGGTGTTTTTGGGGTATCGAGTAAACTCTTATCTCGGCGTATCTCATAACGAGGCTCACCACCTTCAACTTCACCGGGACTCCAAAAAAAGGAAACCTGATCGAGAGTCTGATTGAAGGGCTCGAAGAAGCTTGGAGGCTTGGGTTGCATTCGGTCGGGGGTCTTGAATTCGACCAAAGCTGGTTCTGTATTTCCAAACGGCGGAACGTACCCAACGAGCGTAAAACTGTAGTTTGTATTTTTCGTTAAGTTATCTAAGGTAATTCTTCCATTCGGCCCTCTATACCGCTCAGTTGGAACACCAAAGGAATAGTCAGTAAGAATATACGTAACCGCAGGCGACGTCGCTTCCACCTGAAAAGTAGTCCAGGTTATATAATTGATTTTAAACTCCAAAGGAGGCATATTAACTTCAGCGTTCATACACATTCTCCAAAATGATTAATAGTTACCCTTCAGCACTTGTTATTCAAGACCGCATTAACAAAACAGCCTGCATGAAATCAGTACAAACTTATCTAATCACAAAAATACAATTAAGAATACTAGCAATTCTGCTAGTAATTAATCGCAACCTGAAACTCCCACTCGTGTTAAAGCCCCTCAATCATTCGGTCGAGCCCCTGATCCCAAGGAACACAAAGAGAACATTCAATACTCTTGATCATCTGTTCGCCCTCATCTGAAAATTAATGGTACGTTCGTATTTTCACTGCACATTCGACTCTTGGGCACTGTAAGAAATGCCAGTTTTTAGACCCTATCGAAATTACGGCTATCACCAAAACGTAAAATCCGGACAAATAAATACAAACAGGGTGGGCCTATATATTTTTCCGGCTCCGTTTACCCGCCTGTCCATAATGAAACCTTGCTGAGTGACACCTTTGGGTGATGGCAAAGTGCGCTAGGGGGGGCCAAAGCGAGTCAAGACTCACCAAACCCCCACAACCCCAATCCTGATAAACTCCCCCACCTCCCAGCCTCACCGATTCCAGATCCCCCATGTCCGTATCCAACGCCACACCCGCCCCACTCTCCCGCCGCTTCTCCGTCGCCCCGATGATGGATTGGACCGACCGGCACTGCCGTTTCTTCCTGCGCCTGCTGTCGAAGAACGCCCTGCTCTACACCGAAATGGTCACCACCGGTGCCTTGCTCAACGGCGATCACGAGCGGTTCCTGCGCCACAACGAAGCCGAGCATCCGTTGGCGTTGCAGTTAGGTGGCAGTGTGCCACTTGACTTGGCGGCGTGTGCGCGGATGGCGCAGGAGCATGGGTACGATGAGGTGAATCTGAATGTGGGCTGCCCCAGTGACCGGGTGCAGAACAATATGATCGGGGCGTGCCTGATGGGGCACCCGCAGTTGGTGGCCGATTGTGTGAAGGCGATGCGCGATGCGGTGTCGATTCCGGTGACGGTGAAGCATCGGATCGGGATCAATGGCCGTGACAGTTATGAAGATCTGTGCGATTTCGTTGGTACGGTGCGTGATGCCGGTTGCACCAGTTTTACCGTGCATGCGCGGATTGCGATTCTGGAGGGGTTGTCGCCGAAGGAGAACCGCGATATTCCGCCGTTGCGTTATGACGTGGCTGCGCGGTTGAAGGCGGATTTTCCGGAGCTGGAGATTATTCTCAACGGCGGGATCAAGAGCCTGGAAGCCTGTCACGAGCATTTGCAGACGTTCGATGGGGTGATGCTCGGGCGTGAGGCTTATCACAACCCTTACGTGATGGCCGAGGTGGATCAGCAGTTGTTTGGCAGCACGGCGCCGGTGATCACGCGCGCCGAGGCGTTGGCGCAGTTGCGGCCTTATATCGCCGCGCACCTGGAAACCGGCGGGGCGATGCACCATATCACCCGGCATGTACTGGGGCTGGGCACCGGGTTTCCGGGGGCGCGCAAGTTTCGCCAGTTGCTGTCGGTGGATATCCACAAGGCGAAGGAGCCTTTGGCCTTGCTGGATCAGGCGGCCGGGTTGCTCGAGGGGCGTTGAGCGCCCCGCTGTTTCAGCGCTTGGGCAGCTCGATGGTCACTTTCAAGCCGCCCCACTCGCTTTCGTGCAGCAGCAACTCCCCGCCCCAGGTTTCGACGATGTCGCGCACAATACCCAGGCCCAGGCCATGCCCGTCGGTCTGTTCATCCAGGCGCGTGCCGCGGCTGAACACCTGGTCGCGCTGGTCCTGGGGGATCCCCGGGCCGTCGTCTTCCACATTTAACTCGTAGGCTTGCGCGGTTTCGATCACGCTCAGGCGCACTTCGGCGTCTGCCCATTTGCAGGCGTTGTCCAGCAGGTTGCCGAGCAGTTCCAGCAGGTCTTCGCGGTCCCAGGGCAGTTGCAGGCCGGTGGGCGCGACATAGCTGAGGTGCAGGTGTTCGCCGTGGATCATGTTCAAGGTGGCGAGCAATCCCGGCAGTTCGGCATCGCAATCGAACAAGGCCCCCGGCAAGGCGTCGCCGCTCAAGCGGGCGCGGTTGAGTTCGCGATTGAGTCGCAGGCGGACCTGTTCCAGCTGATCCTTGAAGACCTGGCGCAGTTGCGGGTGCGCGTCGAGTTGCTCGCTGGAAGCCAGGCTCAACAACACCGCCAACGGGGTTTTCAGGGCGTGGCCGAGGTTGCCCAGGGCATTGCGCGAGCGCTTGAGGCTATCTTCGGTGTGGGCCAGCAAATGGTTGATCTGGGTCACCAGCGGTTCCAGTTCAATCGGCACCTGATCGTCGAGTTGCGAGCGTTGGCCCTGTTGCAGTTGCGCGATCTGTTCCCGGGCTTTTTCCAGCGGGCGCAAGGCGCGTCGCACGGTGATCCGCTGCAGCAGCAGGATCAGCAGCAGGCCCGCCAGTCCCAGGCCGAGGCCAATCTGCTGCATGCGCTGGAAGCTTTCGCGCACCGGGGTGTAGTCCTGGGCCACGCTGATGGAAATCGACTGGCCCAGGCGCCGATAGTCGGAACGCAGCACCAGCAACTGCTGGCCTTCCGGGCCCAGTTGCAGGTTGCTCTCCAGGCCCGGGTGCTCGAGGCGTGGCAGTTCCTGGTCCCACAATGAACGAGAACGCCAATGGCTGTCGGCGAAATCGATGCGGAAATAATGGCCAGAAAACGGCCGCTGATAAGCCGGCGACAATAGTCGCTCATCCAGTTGCAAGCCCTGGGGACCGCGCACCAGCGCTATCAACAGGTTTTCGCTGTCGTTGCGCAACCCGGCTTCGAGGTAGCGCTGCAATCCCACTTCGAACAGCCACAGGCTGGTTTGCGCCAACACCAGGCCGACGATCACCATCACGCTGATCAGGCCCAGGCTCAAGCGGCGCTGGATCGACCTCACCGGGCTTGTCCACCCAGCAGGTAACCTTGGCCACGACGGGTTTCGATCACGCTGCGCCCGAGTTTGCGGCGCAGGTGATTGACGTGGACTTCCAGCACGTTCGAGTCGCGCTCGGTTTCACCGTCGTAGAGGTGTTCGGCCAGGTGGCTTTTGGAGAGGATCTGTTCCGGGTGCAACATGAAGTAGCGCAACAGGCGAAACTCGGCGGCCGTGAGCTGGATGTCGGCGCCATCGCGGGTCACGCACTGGCGCCCCTCGTCCAGGTGCAGCCCGCCCGCCTTCAGGGTCGGTTGATTGACCTGGCCATGGGAGCGGCGCAACAGCGCCTGAATGCGCAAGTGCAGTTCTTCGGGGTGGAAAGGCTTGGTCAGGTAGTCGTCGGCGCCGGCCTTGAGGCCTTCGATGCGCTCGGCCCAGGAACCGCGGGCGGTGAGGATCAGCACCGGCGTCGCCAAGCCACCGGCACGCCACTGCGTCAACACCTCAAGCCCGGGCAGCCCCGGCAGGCCGAGGTCGAGGATGATCAGGTCGTAGGGTTCGGTGCTGCCCTGGTGCACCGCGTCGCGACCGTCGGCCAGCCAGTCCACGGCATACCCTTGGCGATTGAGGCCGGCCAGCAGTTCGTCGGCCAGCGGCACGTGGTCTTCCACCAGGAGCAAACGCATCGGTCAATCTTCCTTGTCTTTGAGTAAACGGCCGGTGGTGGCGTCGATGTCCAGTTCGCGGACCACGCCTTCGCTGGTCAGCAATTCGACTTCATAAATGTAGACGTCGTGCTTTTCTTCGAGCTCGGCTTCCAGCAGCTTGGCGCCCGGATAACGATCCAGTGCCTGCTGCAACAGTTGTTCGAGCGGCAGGATCACACCTTGTTGGCGCAGGCGCAGGGCCTCGTCCTGGTCGAGGTCGCGGGCCGCCACCACCGAGCAAAAAACCAGCAGCGCCAGCGCCAGGCGGGCGCTGGCGCGTCGAAGTGAAAAGGATTGCAGCGTCATTACGTGTCCTGATGATCCTTGAGAATCTGCCCGCTGACCGCGTCCAGCTCCAGGTCCCACTCGAGGCCCTGCGGATCGCGCAGTTCAATCTGGTAGATGTACTTGCCGTACTCTTCTTCCAGTTCGGTTTCCGTGACCGTGGAGCCTGGGTGCTTGGCCAGCGCGGTGGCGTTGAGCTTCTCGAAAGACACAATGGTACCAGCGTCTCGCAGTCTCAGGGCTTCGTCGGGCCCGAGGTCACGTGCATGGGCGAGGCTGGCGGACATGGCGATGAGGGATGTGACGAACAGGGCAGTGAAGGATTTCATGGGGTGTCTCCGTATCTTTTATGTGTTGCCTACGGGGCTCACCTTAGCGAAACGAACTTAACTGAAACTGAATTGCCATCATGCACAACTATTGTGCCAGTACTTCATCCGCCCTGCCGCCCGCGCGCTGGATCACCAGGTGGATGAAGTGCAGCTTGGCGATCACCGCGGGCGGCAGCACGAAGGGGTAGAAATCCGGCTGGCCCATGCTGCGCGACAATTCATTGAGCATGCCGGCCAGTTCGATCCACGCATTGACGAATGAGAGGAACGCGGTACCGCCGGGGTGCTGCGGATCGTAGAGGGTGCTGGGGGGAAAGGGCTGATAGTCGAGGTCCATTTCCCGTGCGCTCATGCCAAACCCGAGCGCGGTGTCGACGGCGTCCATCATGTGCAGGTAGTGAGCCCAGGTTTCGGCCCAGTCTTCCCAGGGGTGCATGGTGGCGTAGGCGCTGACGTACTGCTGCTGCCAGTCGAGCGGCGCGCCTTGCTGATAATGCCGCTCCAGGGCCTCGGCGTAGCTGGCGCGTTCGTCGCCGAACAGGTCGCGAAAGGGATCCAGCCAGTCACTATCAGCAATCAAGCGGTCCCAATAGTAATGCCCGACTTCATGACGAAAATGCCCGAGCAAGGTGCGATAGGGTTCGTGCATTTGCACCCGCACCTGTTCGCGGTGGGCGTCGTCGGCTTCCTTGATATCGAGGGTGATCAGGCCATTGGCGTGGCCGGTGGTGGGTGCATTGCCTTCGAGGTCGACGCCGATGAAGTCGAAGGCCAGGCCGACTTCATCATCCAGGGTTTTCGGGACCACCTGCAACCCGAGGCTGACCAATTGCGCAACCAGTCGGCGCTTGGCGATTTCCATCTTGCGCCAGCGCTCGTGGTTTTCGGCAATGGATAAGTCGGGGATGGTACGGTTCAGGCTACAGGCGATGCACAGTGAGTCGTGGTCATTGGCGGGGAGCAACCAGTTGCAGGCGGCGGGCGAATCGAGATTGGCGCAGCGACGAAACAGGCCGGCAGAGGGATCGGCATCGAGCAGCCAGGTGTCGTGCTGTTCGCCTGGTTGCAGCGAAGACAGGCGGCTTTGCTCTGGCTGATAACCCAAGGCTGCAGAACAGGCCAGGCACTGGCTGTTGCGAAAGAACAGCGACTGCCCGCATCGACAGGGCCAGATCTTGCTGTTGCGCGAGCTTTCGCCGATGAAGGGGGCCGCGATACGCGACGTGAGCTGTTCGAAGAAGCGGTGCATGAGCGATCTCTCCCTGGGGCTTGCCAAGACTAGATCATTCCTGGGTGAAGATCGTTCCCATGCTCTGCGTGGGAATGCCTCAAGGGACGCTCCGCGTTCCAGCTCTCGAATGGGACGCGGAGCGTCCCGGGCTGCATTCCCACGCAGAGCGTGGGAACGATCACTTAGACCGCAATACCGTGTTTTTTCAGGAACTCGACGAACGCCTCTTCATCCAGCACCTTCAACCCCAGCTCATTGGCCTTGGTCAACTTCGACCCCGCTCCCGGCCCCGCGACCACGCAATGGGTCTTGGCTGATACGGAGCCTGCGACTTTGGCACCGAGGCTTTCGAGTTTGTCCTTGGCCACATCGCGGCTCATCAGTTCCAGCGAGCCTGTGAGCACCCAGGTCTGGCCGGCCAGGGGCAGGCCTTCGACGACTTTCTTCTCGCTGTGCCAGTGCATGCCGAAATCCGCCAGTTGCTTCTCGGCGGCTTCGGCCAGTTGGCGATTGGCCTCGATGGCGAAAAATTCGCGAACCGAAGTGGCCTGCTTCTCGGGCAATGCCTGGCGCATGTCCAACCAGTCGGCGCTGATCACCGCTTGCAGCGAACCGAACTTGTCAGCCAGTTTCTGCGCCCCGCCCGGCCCCACCGAAGGGATGTGCAGCTTGTCGAGGAAACCGCCCAACGTGGTGCTGGCGGCAAACTCGGCGCCCAGCTCGCCCTGGTCCTGAATCTGCAAACCGTGGTTGAGCAGTTCGGTAATGACCTGCTGGTTGTGCGCATCTTCGAAGAAGCTGTGAATTTCGTGGGCCACTTCCAGGCCGACGTCCGGCAGGTAGGTCAGCACTTGTGGCAAGGCTTTTTGCACCCGCTCCAGCGAACCCAGGGAACGTGCCAGCACCTTGGCCGTCTCTTCGCCGACATCGGGAATTCCCAGGGCGTAGATGAAGCGTGCCAGACCCGGTTTCTTGCTGTCGGCAATAGCACTGAGCAGCTTGTTACTCGACAGCTCGGCAAAGCCTTCCAGGTCGACGATGTCTTCGAACTTCAGGGCGTACAGGTCAGCCGGCGAACTCACCAGCCCTTCATCGACCAGCTGTTCGACGCTCTTGTCGCCCAAGCCTTCGATGTCCATGGCGCGGCGGGAGACGAAGTGAATGATCGCCTGCTTGAGTTGTGCACCACAGGCCAGGCGCCCGACGCAGCGGTACACCGCGCCTTCGCTGACCGTCTCGCGACCCTTGCTGCGCTTGACCAGTTGCGTGCGCTCGACATGGGAGCCGCACACCGGGCACTGCTGCGGGATCTGCACCGGCCGGGCGTCTTCCGGGCGACGCTCGGTGACCACTTGCACCACTTGCGGAATCACGTCGCCGGCGCGGCGAATGATCACCGTGTCACCGATCATCAGGCCCAGGCGCGCCACTTCGTCCATGTTGTGCAGCGTCGCGTTGGCCACGGTGACACCGGCAACCTTGACCGGCCTGAGGCGCGCCACCGGCGTCACCGCGCCGGTGCGGCCGACCTGGAATTCCACGTCGAGCAGCTCGGTGAGTTCTTCCATGGCCGGGAATTTATGGGCGATGGCCCAGCGCGGTTCTCGGGCACGGAAGCCCAGTTCGCGCTGGGACGCGATGCTGTTGACCTTGAACACCACACCGTCGATTTCATAGGGCAACGCATTGCGGCGCTCGCCGATGTCGCGGTAGTAATCCAGGCACTCATCGATGCCGTTCGCCAGCTTCAGCTCATGGCTGATCGGCATGCCCCAGGCCTTGAGTTGCTGCAGGTTGCCGATGTGCGTGTCGGCGATGTCCGCAGACACCTGGCCGATGCCGTAGCAGCAAAACTCCAGCGGACGGTTGGCGGTGATCTTCGAATCCAGCTGGCGCAAGCTGCCGGCCGCGGCGTTGCGTGGGTTGGCGAAGGTCTTGCCGCCGACTTCCAGTTGCGTGGCATTGAGCCGCTCGAAACCGGCCTTGGACATGAACACTTCGCCGCGCACTTCCAGGGTCGCCGGCCAGCCAGTGCCGTGCAGCTTGAGCGGGATGTTGCGCACGGTGCGCACGTTGACGCTGATGTCTTCGCCGGTGGTACCGTCGCCGCGGGTGGCCCCGCGCACCAGCATGCCGTCCTGATAGAGCAGGCTGACCGCCAGGCCATCGAGCTTGGGTTCGCAGCTGTATTCAACCGCCGCGCCAGCGCCGAACAGATCACCGGCCGGCAGGTCCAGGCCCTCGGTCACCCGACGGTCGAACTCGCGCATGTCGGTTTCTTCGAAGGCGTTGCCCAGGCTGAGCATCGGCACTTCGTGGCGTACCTGGGTGAACGCCGACAGCGCCGCGCTACCGACCCGCTGGGTTGGCGAGTCGCTGGTGACCAGCTCGGGATGGGTCGCTTCGAGGGCCTTGAGCTCGTTGAACAACCGGTCGTACTCGGCGTCCGGGATGCTCGGCTCGTCCAGCACGTGATAACGATAGTTGTGCTGATCCAGCTCGGCACGTAGCTCTAGAATGCGGTCTTGGGCGGCAGTCATGGGTGGTCTCTCATAAAGCAAAAGAGCAGCCGAGGCTGCTCAATTTCGATGCGGCGTTGATTCATTGTAGGAGCCGATTTGCTGGCGATGGCGATCTCAGGTGCGCCATCGCCAGCAAGCCGGCTCCTACAGGGGTGTGGAGGTCGACATCCACACGTTGCAAATTAGCGCTTCTGGGTCAGTGCGCGACGCTCGAATTCAACGATGCGCTGACGGTAGTGCTCAATCGTCTGGGCGGTCAATACGCTGCGTTGGTCGTCCTTCAGCTCGCCGTTCAACTCTTGTGACAGTTTACGTGCTGCAGCCACCATCACGTCGAAGGCCTGCTTCGGATGACGCGGGCCTGGCAAGCCGAGGAAGAAGCTCACCGCCGGGGTGCTGAAGTGGTCGATGTCGTCCAGGTCGAAGACGCCAGGCTTGACCGCGTTGGCCATGGAGAACAGCACTTCGCCATTGCCCGCCATGCTTTCGTGACGGTGGAAGATGTCCATTTCGCCGAAACGCAGGCCGCTTTCGAGAATGTTCTGCAGCAGCGCCGGGCCCTTGAAGCCGGCCGGGTCGCGGCAGATTACGCTGATGACCAGCACTTCTTCTGCTTGCGGCTGCTCTTTTTCGCTGACCGCAGGCGATGCCTTGGTGTCATCCGGGAAATCGTCGTCACGGCTACTGAAGCTAGGGCCGCCGTCCAGGTCCAGGCTGAGGTTCATGTCACCCTGGGAAGGCTCGCCATGGCCACGCTTGCCGCGCTTGGAGCCCGAATCGCGGGCAGGCATGCTCACTGACGGCAGGTCGTGCTCGTCCAGTTGCGGTTCCTTGTGCGTATCCAGGACGCGAGACGGGCCCAACACCTCGGGGCTGGTGTCCTCGTCGGGCAAGTTGGACAGGCTCCGGTCAAGACGGAATTTCAGCTTTCCCTTGCCGCCGCGCATACGGCGCCAGCCATCGAAAAGAATACCGGCAATGACAATAATGCCGATGACGATCAGCCACTCGCGCAGACCGATTTCCATGTAATCCCGTGCCTCTATAAAAAATGCTGAAAAATAAGGGGCTTACATTCTGTAAACCGCTTTAAAACGTGGCGCCAACTCTATGTTCTGACAGGCGTTTTGCCCACGTATACGAAAAATTGACATTAAACTAGCACGACCAAAGGCAACTTTACACCGTCTGGCACGTTGGCCCCGCGATTATGTCGATTGGCCAGCAAGTCGGCATGGCTAATTAGGTCCCACCGCTAAAAAATCCGACCTGAAAGCCATGTTTCAGGCGTCCACCATCGCCATGGCCTCCTCGACATCCACCGCCACCAGACGCGAGCAACCCGGTTCGTGCATCGTCACCCCCATCAGTTGTTCAGCCATTTCCATGGCGATTTTGTTGTGGGTGATATAGATGAACTGCACCGTCTGCGACATCTCCTTGACCAGTCGTGCGTAGCGTCCAACGTTAGCGTCATCCAATGGCGCGTCCACTTCATCGAGCATGCAGAACGGCGCCGGGTTCAGCTTGAAGATCGCAAAAACCAGGGCCAATGCCGTCAGGGCCTTTTCGCCACCTGATAGCAAATGGATGGTGCTGTTCTTCTTTCCGGGCGGCTGCGCCATGATCGTCACCCCTGTATCGAGTAGATCTTCGCCCGTCAGTTCCAAATACGCGCGCCCTCCACCGAAAACTTTTGGGAAAAGTGCCTGTAAACCGCCATTGATCTGATCAAAGGTATCTTTGAAACGGTTTCGGGTTTCCTTGTCGATCTTGCGAATCACGTTCTCGAGCGTATCGAGCGCCTCGACCAGATCGTCGTTCTGGGCGTCCAGATAACGTTTACGCTCCGATTGTTGCTGATATTCATCGATGGCCGCGAGGTTGATCGCGCCCAGGCGCTGGATTCGCGCGGCAATGCGCTCTAGTTCTTCCTCGGCGGCTTTCTCGCTGGCCTCGGCGGTCAGCGTGGCCAGCACGCCGTGCAGGTCGTAGCCGTCTTCAAGCAACTGGTCCTGCAATGCCTTGCGCCGCACGGTCAGGGCTTGCCATTCCATGCGCTGGTTTTCAAGCTGGCCGCGAATCAGCTGGGACTGTTGTTCGGCCTGGTTGCGGCGCTTTTCAGCGTCACGCAGTTCACGGTCGGCGTCTTCCAGGGCGATCTGCGCGGTCTTGAGCTCTTCGTCGACGGTCATGCGCTTGTCGAGCAGTTCTTCGAGCTTGAGGCGCAGCTCTTCCAGCGGCGCCTCGCCCTCTTCGAGGTTGAGGCTCAGTTGCTCGCGTTTTTCCGTCAGGCGCTCGGCCTGCATTTCCAGGCGCTCCAGGGCCTGGCGCGTCGAGTCATGCTGGGCCCGCAGCGAGCCCAGGCGTACGGCCAGTTGATGGGCGTGATCCTTGTGCTGGCGGGCTTCCTGGCGCACCCGGTCAAGCCGTTCGCGCAAGCTGTCACGCTGGGCCAGCAGCAGCTCGCGCTGCTCGGTATCCAGGGCCATGGCGTCGAGGGCCTCCTGCAAGTGCAGGCGCGCTTCACCGATCTGTTCATGTTCCAGGGCTCGCTGTTCCGCCAACTCCTGGAGCTCTTCATCGAGGCGCGTGCGCCGCAGGTTCAACTGCTCGGCCTTGGCCTTGCCGGCCGACAGCTGAGCCTTGAGTTCACCTTGCTGGCGCGCTTCGTCCTGCAGCAGGCGGCGCAAATGTTCGCGGCCGTTTTCCTGCTGGCGCTGTTGCGCCCGCAGGTTTTGCAATTCTGTTTCCAAGGCTTCGACGGCCGCTTCACGTTCTTCGCGTTCAAGGCCCAGTTTCTGGATTTCCTGACCACGGGCGAGCATCCCGCTTTCCGCTTCACTGGCGCGGCGCACGCGCAAAAAGTGCCGACCGATCCAATATCCGTCGCGGCTGATCAGGCTCTGGCCCGCTGCCAGCTGCCCACGCAACCCCAGCGCTTGTTCGAGGCTTTCGACGGGTTTGACCTGCCCCAGCCACGGCGACAGATCGATCTGCGCCTCGACTTTATCGAGCAGGCTGCCGGGCACGCGCGCGCCGTCGGTCGCGGGGCTGAGCAAGCGCAGATCGCCTTGAGTAAACCCGGACAAATCGAAATCGTTGAAGTCATCCACCAGCACCGCTTGCAGGTCGGCGCCCAGTACGGTTTCCACCGCCAGCTCCCAACCGGCTTCGACTTTCAGGCCTTCGGCCAGGCGCGGGCGGTCCGCCAAATTCTGCTCGCTCAGCCATTGCGCGGTGCCGGTGCCCGGGTCTAGTGCGGCTTGCTGCAAGGCTTCAAGCGAAGCCAGGCGACCGTTGAGGCGCTGCAGATCGCCCTGGGCCTGTTGCTGCGCCGACAGTGCCTGCTGCAATTGCTGGCGCAGTTGCTCGAGCTTTTCAACCTGAGCTTCTTCACTGGTCTGCAAATCTTCGAGGGTCGCCTCGGATTCAGCGAGCTGCTCGTTGAGCGCCATGATCGCCGCGTCTTCCGGGTCCGCCGACAACAACGCGCGCTCTTCACCCAGGCGCCGGTGCCGTTCGGCCAGGCGCTCCAGGCTGGTTTCCAGCTGCTGGATCCGTGATTGCTGGACTTCCGACTGGCGCCGTGGCTCGGCGGCACTGAGGTTGAACGTGTCCCACTGCTCCTGCCAGCCGTGCATGGTGGTTTCGGATTCCTCCAGCGCAGCGGCAGCCTCTTCGGCGGCGGCGCTGGTGACTTCCTGCTCCGGCGTAAGCATGTCCAGTTCTTCGCCGAGGGTCAGCAACAGTGTGCGGTCGTGGCCCAAGTGCGACTCAGTCTCCAGGCGCGCGCGCTCGGCTTCCTTCAAGTCGTCCTGCAATTGGCGCAGGCGCTGTTGCCCATGCTGGATGCTCTGCTCGACCCGGGCGATGTCGCCGCCGACCGAATAGAAGCGCCCCTGCACCAGATTGAAGCGCTCGGAGAGGTCGTGATGGCCGTCGCGCAAGCGTTCGATACTGGCGTCGGCGTTGCGCTGTTCGGCCACCAGGGCTTCGAAACTGACTTCCTGGGTGCCGATGATCGATTCGCGCTGGCCGACCTGGTCGTTCAGGTCCTGCCAGCGCAGGGCCGACAGTTGCGCCTTGAGCTGGCGCTCCTCGCCTTTGAATTCCTGGTACTTCTTGGCCGCTTCGGCCTGGCGGTGCAAGCGTTCGAGCTGACGTTCGAGCTCTTCGCGCAGGTCGGTCAGGCGCTCCAGGTTTTCGTGGGTGCGGCGGATGCGGTTTTCGGTTTCGCGCCGACGCTCCTTGTACTTGGAGATCCCCGCCGCCTCTTCAATGAAGTTGCGCAGGTCTTCAGGCTTGGACTCGATCAGCTTGGAAATCATCCCCTGTTCGATGATCGAGTAGCTGCGCGGGCCCAGGCCAGTACCGAGGAAGATATCGGTGATGTCACGGCGCCGGCATTTGGTGCCGTTGAGGTAATAGGTGGTCTGGCTGTCGCGGGTGACTTTGCGGCGAATGGAAATTTCCGCATAGGCGGCGTATTCACCGAGCAATGTGCCATCGGCGTTATCGAATACCAGTTCGATGCTCGCCTGGCTCACCGGCTTGCGGCTGGTGGAGCCGTTGAAGATGACGTCGGTCATCGACTCGCCGCGCAGGTTCTTCGCCGAACTTTCGCCCATCACCCAGCGCACGGCGTCGATGATGTTCGACTTGCCGCAACCATTGGGCCCAACCACCGCCGCCATGTTGCTGGGGAAGTTCACTGTGGTCGGGTCGACGAAGGACTTGAACCCCGCCAACTTGATGCACTTTAGCCGCACGCTTATGCGTCCGTCAGGGCAGAGATCACCAGATCGCAACTGCGCTGGCCATAAGCGGTCAGCACTTCGCGGATCAGTGGAAAATCACGGGCGATCACTGCAGCAAGCAGACGTTCGAACAGCTCCAGATACTCACTCATCGAGGCCTTGCGTTGCTCCAGGGCGAGAAAATACGCACGGCTCATGGCCGGCTGCAGATTCTCGACGGTTTCCTGCAGGTAAGGATTGTTGGCAAACGAGTACGTGGCACGCATCACGTTGAAACTGTCGTCGACGAAGGCATGGATGTCCTGGCGCTCGTAGCTGGCCGTCAGGCGCTGCTGGATCTGCACGAACGGCGCCAGGTCGGCCTGGACTTTCCAGCCAGTGGCCACGGCGTTGGCGAGCAGGATGTACATCTCGCTCATCAGCGTGCAAAGGCTCTTGACCTTGTGCGCGGTGAGTTCGGTGACGTGGGCGCCACGTCGCGGCAGGATGGCGATCAGGTGCCGGCGCTCGAGAATCAGCAAAGCCTCGCGGACCGAGCCACGACTGACGTCGAGTGCCTGCGTGACCTTCTGTTCCTGGATGCGCTCCCCGGGCTTCATTTCGCCGCGAATGATGCGTTCGGCGAGATGATGCGCGATTTGCTCGGCGAGGCTGTCCGGCGCCTTGAACGTCATGGTTGTCCTTCAAACTCTTCGATTTGTACAAGCGGCGCAGTGTAGCGCAATTGATACGTCATGGCGCAGGGCCCACCCAGTGGTTTTTGGCACGATTCAAGCAAAAAGCAGGCTGTTGATCGAGGGTCAATAATGAAGAAAAGCGACGTTAATCGACAAAATGCATTTTCCTGACCTTTAAGTCAGAAAATCATTGACCGAAAAGTCAGACCTGCTAAATTCGGTTCATGGCGGTTAACAACAATAATGAGTCTGCGAGGCCTTCCGTGATCCAGTTTTTACTCAACCAGGAACTCCGTAGCGAGCACGCCCTGGACCCAAACCTGACCGTGCTCAATTATCTGCGCGACCATGTGGGCAAACCCGGCACCAAAGAAGGCTGCGCCAGTGGTGACTGTGGCGCGTGCACCGTGGTGGTCGGCGAATTGCAGACCGATGATGCGGGCCGCGAACACATTCGCTACCGCAGCCTCAACTCGTGCCTGACGTTCGTTTCGTCCTTGCACGGCAAGCAACTGATCAGCGTCGAAGACCTCAAGCACAAGGGCGAACTGCACAGCGTGCAGAAGGCCATGGTCGAGTGCCACGGCTCGCAATGCGGGTTCTGCACCCCGGGTTTCGTGATGTCGTTGTTTGCCCTGCAAAAGAACAGCGATGCACCGGATCAGCACAAGGCCCACGAAGCCCTGGCCGGCAACCTCTGCCGCTGCACCGGCTATCGGCCGATCCTGGAAGCCGCCGAGCAGTCCTGCTGCGCTAAAAAGCCGGATCAGTTCGATGCCAACGAAGCCCAGACCATTGCCCGGCTCAAAGCCATCGCGCCGACCGATATCGGCGAACTCAACAGCGGTGACAAGCGTTGCCTGGTGCCTTTGACCGTGGCCGACCTGGCCGACCTCTACGACGCTTATCCACAGGCCCGGCTGCTGGCCGGCGGCACTGACCTGGCGCTGGAAGTGACCCAGTTCCACCGCACGTTGCCGGTGATGATCTACGTCGGCAACGTCGCCGAAATGAAGCGCATCGAACGCTTCGACGACCGCCTGGAAATCGGCGCCGCCACCGCCCTCTCCGACTGCTACGAGGCCCTGAAGGCCGAGTACCCGGACTTCGGCGAACTGCTGCAACGCTTCGCCTCCCTGCAGATCCGCAACCAGGGCACTTTGGGCGGCAACATCGGCAACGCCTCGCCCATCGGCGACTCGCCGCCCCTGCTGATTGCCTTGGGCGCGCAAATTGTCCTGTGCAAGGGCGAAACCCGCCGCACCCTGGCCCTGGAAGATTACTTCATCGATTACCGCGTCACGGCGCGCCAGGAAAGCGAGTTCATCGAGAAGATCATCGTGCCTCGCGCCAGCGTCGAACAGCTGTTCCGCGCCTACAAGGTGTCCAAGCGCCTGGACGATGACATTTCGGCCGTGTGCGCGGCATTCAACCTGCGCCTGGAAAACGGTGTGGTCGCCGATGCCCGTGTGGCCTTCGGTGGCATGGCGGCCATTCCGAAACGCGCCAACAGTTGCGAAACCGCGCTGATCGGTTCGCCCTTCAACAGCGCCACCGTTGAACGCGCCTGCGCTGCCCTGGCCGAAGATTTCACACCGCTGTCGGACTTCCGCGCCAGCAAGGAATACCGCCTGCTCAGCGCACAAAACCTGCTGCGCAAATACTTCATCGAACTGCAAACGCCGCACATCGAGACTCGGGTGACCGCTTATGTCTAACCATCACGCCGTAGAGAAGACCCAGGCCGAACTGGCTGAACTGTTCGCCAAGGACCTGACCACCGGTGTCGGCCGCAGCGTCAAGCACGACAGCGCCGCCAAGCATGTGTCCGGTGAAGCGCAGTACATCGATGATCGCCTGGAGTTTCCGAACCAGTTGCACGTGTACGCCCGCATGTCGGACCGTGCCCACGCCCGGATCATCAGCATCGACACCTCGCCGTGCTATGCCTTCGAGGGTGTGCGCATCGCCATTACCCACGAAGACGTACCGGGCTTGAAGGACATTGGCCCGTTGCTGCCGGGCGATCCGCTGCTGGCGATCGACACCGTGCAATTCGTCGGTCAACCCGTGGTGGCCGTTGCCGCCAAAGACCTGGAAACCGCACGCAAGGCGGCGATGGCCGCGATCATCGAATACGAAGACCTGGAACCGGTACTGGACGTGGTCGAAGCCCTGCGCAAGCGCCACTTCGTGCTCGACAGCCACACGCACCAGCGCGGCGATTCGGCGACGGCGCTGGCCACTGCCGAACATCGCATCCAGGGCACGCTGCACATCGGCGGGCAGGAACACTTCTACCTGGAAACCCAGATTTCCTCGGTGATGCCCACCGAAGACGGCGGCATGATCGTCTACTGCTCGACCCAGAACCCCACCGAAGTGCAGAAACTGGTGGCCGAAGTGCTGGACGTTTCGATGAACAAGATCGTGGTCGACATGCGTCGCATGGGTGGCGGTTTTGGCGGCAAGGAAACCCAGGCGGCCAGCCCGGCCTGCCTGTGCGCAGTGATCGCGCACCTCACCGGCCAGCCGACAAAGATGCGCCTGCCCCGTGTCGAAGACATGCTGATGACCGGCAAGCGGCACCCGTTCTATGTCGAATACGACGTGGGCTTCGACAGCACCGGACGCCTGCACGGCATCAACCTGGAACTGGCCGGCAACTGCGGCTGTTCGCCAGACCTGTCGGCGTCGATCGTCGACCGCGCGATGTTCCACTCGGACAACTCGTATTACCTGGGCGACGCGACCGTTAACGGTCATCGCTGCAAGACCAACACCGCCTCGAACACCGCCTACCGTGGGTTCGGCGGCCCGCAAGGCATGGTCGCCATCGAAGAAGTGATGGACGCCATCGCCCGTCACTTGGGGCTGGATCCGCTGGCGGTGCGCAAGGCCAACTACTATGGCAAGACCGAGCGCAACGTCACCCATTACTACCAGACCGTCGAGCACAACATGCTCGAGGAAATGACCGCCGAACTGGAAGCAAGCAGCCAGTACGCCGAGCGCCGCGAAGCGATCCGTCGCTACAACGCCAACAGCCCGATCCTGAAAAAGGGCCTGGCGCTGACCCCGGTGAAATTCGGCATCTCCTTCACCGCCAGCTTCCTCAACCAGGCCGGCGCCCTGGTACACGTCTACACCGACGGCAGCATCCACCTGAACCATGGCGGCACCGAGATGGGCCAGGGCCTGAACACCAAAGTCGCGCAAGTGGTGGCCGAGGTGTTCCAGGTGGAAATGGACCGCGTGCAGATCACCGCGACCAACACTGACAAAGTACCGAACACTTCGCCGACCGCGGCCTCCAGCGGCGCCGACCTGAACGGCAAGGCTGCGCAGAATGCCGCTGAAACCATCAAGAAACGCCTGGTGGAATTTGCCGCGCGGCAATACAAGGTCAGTGAAGAAGACGTGGAGTTCCACAACGGCCACGTGCGGGTTCGCGATCACATCCTGACTTTCGAAGCACTGATCCAGCAGGCGTACTTCGCCCAGGTGTCGCTGTCGAGTACCGGGTTCTACAAGACCCCGAAAATCTACTACGACCGCAGCCAGGCCCGGGGGCGTCCGTTCTATTACTACGCCTTCGGTGCAGCCTGCTGCGAGGTGATCATCGACACCCTGACGGGCGAGTACAAAATGCTGCGCACCGACATCCTCCACGACGTCGGTGCCTCGCTGAACCCGGCCATCGACATCGGCCAGGTCGAAGGCGGTTTCATCCAGGGCATGGGCTGGCTGACCATGGAAGAGCTGGTGTGGAACAACAAGGGCAAGCTGATGACCAACGGCCCGGCCAGCTACAAGATCCCGGCCGTGGCGGACATGCCGCTGGACCTGCGGGTGAAGCTGGTGGAAAACCGCAAGAACCCGGAAGACACGGTGTTCCATTCCAAGGCCGTGGGCGAACCGCCGTTCATGCTCGGCATCGCCGCCTGGTGCGCGATCAAGGACGCCGTGGCGAGCCTGGGCGACTACCGGCATCAACCGAAGATCGACGCGCCGGCGACGCCGGAGCGGGTGTTGTGGGGCTGTGAGCAGATGCGCCAGTTGAAGGCGGCGAAGGCTGTCGAGGCCGATGCCGAGTTGGCTTCGCTCTAAGACCGAGGCGCGGCCTTCGCGAGCAGGCTCGCTCCCACAGGGGAAAGCATTCCAAATGTGGGAGCGAGCCTGCTCGCGAAGAGGCCCGAACAGACAACAGAGATGTTGAGGTGAAACATGTACAACTGGATCGACGCCCTCGCCGACCTGCAAAACCAGGGTGAACCCTGCGTGTTGGTGACCATCATCGAAGAGCTCGGCTCGACGCCGCGCAATGCTGGCTCGAAGATGGTTGTCAGCGCCCGCCAGGCCTTCGACACCATCGGTGGCGGACACCTGGAATACAAGGCCATGCAGATCGCCCGCGAAATGCTCGCCAGCGGCAAGCAGGACACGCATCTTGAGCGCTTCAGCCTCGGCGCCAGCCTGGGCCAGTGCTGCGGCGGCGCGACCGTGTTGCTGTTCGAACCGATGGGCCAGGTCCAGGCGCAGATCGCCGTGTTTGGCGCCGGCCACGTCGGCCGCGCGCTGGTGCCGCTGCTGGCCAGCCTGCCCTGCCGGGTGCGCTGGATCGACTCGCGGGAAGACGAATTCCCGGAACAGATTCCCCACGGCGTACGCAAGATCGTCAGCGAAGAACCGGTGGATGAAATCGACGACCTGCCCGCTGGCAGCTACTGCATCGTCATGACCCACAACCACCAGCTCGACCTCGAACTCACCGCCGCCATTCTCAAGCGCAACGACTTCGCCTACTTCGGCCTGATCGGCTCGAAAACCAAACGGGTGAAGTTCGAACACCGCCTGCGCGACCGCGGCTTCGACAGCAGTGTCGTGCAACGCATGCGCTGCCCGATGGGCATCGGCGAAGTCAAAGGCAAGCTGCCTGTGGAAATCGCCATCTCCATCGCCGGCGAGATCATCGCCACTTATAACGCCAGTTTCGGCCAGCAAACGTCCCGCGCCGAACCGATTGCCAAGTTGCTGCCCGTTTCACGCCGCAGCCAGGCCACCAACTTGAAAGCCTCAAATTGAGAACTGACATGCCCCTGACTCGCAAAGCCTACCGCGCCGCCATCCTGCACAGCATCGCCGACCCCGCCGAAGTCGGGATCGAAGCCTCCTATGAGTATTTCGAGGACGGTTTGCTGGTGATCGAAAACGGCAAGATCAGCGCCCTTGGCCACGCCAGTGAACTGCTGCCAACGCTGCCGGCCGATATCGAGATCACCCATTACCAGGATGCACTGATCACCCCCGGCTTCATCGACACCCATATCCACCTGCCGCAAACCGGCATGGTCGGCGCCTACGGCGAGCAACTGCTGGACTGGCTCAACACCTACACCTTCCCTTGTGAAAGCCAGTTCGCCGACAAGGCTCACGCTGACGAAGTGGCGGACATTTTCATCAAGGAACTGCTGCGCAACGGCACCACCACCGCGCTGGTGTTCGGCAGCGTGCATCCGCAATCGGTGAACTCGTTCTTCGAAGCTGCCGAGCAACTGGACCTGCGCATGATCGCCGGCAAGGTGATGATGGACCGCAACGCCCCGGACTACCTGACCGACACCGCCGAATCCAGCTATTTGGACAGCAAGGCGCTGATCGAGCGCTGGCACGGCAAGGGTCGCCTGCACTATGCCGTCACCCCGCGCTTTGCCCCGACCAGCACCCCGGAACAGTTGACCCTGGCCGGCCAGTTGCTGACCGAATACCCGGATCTGTACATGCAGACCCACATCAGCGAAAACCTCAAGGAAATCGAGTGGGTCAAGGAACTGTTCCCGGAGCGCAAAGGCTACCTGGATGTCTACGACCACTACCAGTTGCTCGGCGAGCGCTCGGTCTTCGCCCACGGTGTGCACCTGTGCGATGACGAATGCGCGCGACTGGCAGAAACCGGTTCGGCCATCTCCTTCTGCCCGACTTCGAACTTCTTCCTCGGCAGCGGCCTGTTCAACCTGCCGATGGCCGAGAAGCACAAACTCAACGTCGGCATCGGCACCGATGTAGGCGGCGGCACCAGTTTCTCGCTGCTGCAAACGCTGAACGAGGCCTACAAGGTCATGCAGCTGCAAGGCGCGCGCCTGAGCCCGTTCAAGTCGCTGTACCTGGCCACCCTCGGCGGCGCCCGTGCGCTGCGTCTTGAAGACAAGATCGGCAATCTGCAGCCGGGCACCGACGCCGACTTCCTGGTGCTGGACTACAACGCCACGCCGTTGCTGGGCTATCGCCTGCAGCAGGCCAATAACATTGCCGAGACGTTGTTTGTGTTGATGACGCTGGGGGATGACCGGACGGTGTTGCAGACTTATGCGGCGGGGAATCTGGTGCATCAGCGCTAGGTTTTTCGGGCATGAAAAATCCCCCGCACTCTACAGTCCGGGGGATTTTTATTGGCTGCCAGAAAGATCAAAGGATCGCAGCCTTCGGCAGCTCCTACATGGAATGCATTCCTCTGTAGGAGCTGTCGAGTGAAACGAGGCTGCGATCTTTCAAAGCTTGGCTGGCGAACGCCCCGGCTTCTTGGTCTGCAGCAAATGCGAGAACACCGCATGCAAATCATCTGACGCACTTTCTTCATCGAGATTGAGCTTGCTGTCGATGTGATCCATGTGATGCATCATCAGGTTCACCGCCAGTTCAGCGTCGCGCTTTTCAATGGCGTCGATCAGTTGGGTGTGTTCGTCGTAGGAGCAGTGGGAACGGTTGCCGCTTTCGTACTGGGCGATGATCAGCGAAGTCTGGGACACCAGGCTGCGCTGGAAGCTGATCAGCGGGGCGTTTTTTGCCGCTTCGGCCAGCTTCAGGTGGAACTCGCCAGACAGGCGGATGCCGGCACCACGATCGCCACGGGAGAAACTGTCGCGCTCGTCGTTGACCATCTGGCGCAATTCGGCAATTTGCTCGGCGGTGGCGTGTTGAACCGCCAGTTCAGTGATCGCACGTTCCACCAGGCGCCGGGCCATGAACACCTGGCGCGCCTCTTCGACACTCGGGCTGGCAACGACAGCACCGCGATTGGGACGCAGCAATACCACGCCTTCATGGGCCAGGCGCGACAGCGCGCGGCGAATGATGGTGCGGCTGACCCCGAAAATTTCCCCCAGCGCTTCTTCGCTCAACTTGGTGCCGGGCGCCAGGCGCTGTTCGAGGATAGCCTCGAAGATATGCGCGTAGACAATATCGTCCTGGGTTCCGCTGCGGCCGGCTTTGCCTGCGCGCGGCTGTTTCTTTAGGGGTTGCAACTGTTCGTTCATGGGCACTCGAGTCGGGAGAACTGCGGCGAATTGACGGTGACTGTAATACGGCACAGTGGGTCGCTGGCAAGTATCGCGTAAAAAACACTGCGATTGTACACAATGGTTGGTGCCAACACGACTGTACGGCTGTTTGTCACTTCCGCTGTATCGCAACGATCCATTACGTTTGAGTTTAGGCTTTAAAGCAGAATTCGCAGCCTGAACAAGGAACACCACTGTCATGACAGACGCCACGCACACGCAACTGCGCCCTCTGGCCGACACATCGCCGTCGGCCATCGTCGCCGGGTTCATCGCCATGATGACTGGCTACACCAGTTCCCTGGTGCTGATGTTCCAGGCCGGGCAAGCGGCCGGGCTGACCAGCGGGCAGATTTCCTCGTGGATCTGGGCGATATCCATCGGCATGGCGGTGTGCTCGATCGGCCTGTCGTTGCGCTATCGCACCCCCATCACCATTGCCTGGTCCACCCCGGGCGCGGCTCTGCTGATCACCAGCCTGGGGGGCGTGACCTACGGTGAAGCGATCGGTGCCTATATCACCTGCGCAGTGCTGGTGACCATTTGCGGGCTGACCGGCAGTTTCGAGCGCCTGGTGAAAAAGATTCCGGCGTCCCTGGCGGCGGCTTTGCTGGCGGGGATCCTGCTCAAGATCGGCAGCGAGATTTTCGTCGCGGCCCAGCATCGCACCGCGCTGGTGCTGGGCATGTTCTTTACCTACCTGGTGGTCAAGCGCCTGTCGCCGCGTTATGCAGTATTGGGCGCATTGCTGATCGGCACGGCGTTGTCCGGGGTCATGGGGCTTCTGGACTTCAGCGCGTTCCACCTGGAAGTGGCCACGCCTGTGTGGACCACACCGCATTTCTCCCTGGCCGCGACCATCAGTATCGGCATCCCGTTGTTCGTGGTCGCGATGACTTCGCAAAACATGCCGGGCATCGCCGTACTGCGCGCCGACGGTTACAACGTGCCGGCCTCGCCGCTGATCACCACCACCGGCATCGCCTCGTTGTTGCTGGCGCCATTCGGTTCCCACGGGATCAACCTGGCTGCCATCAGCGCGGCGATCTGCACCGGGCCACATGCCCATGAGGATCGCAACAAACGCTACACGGCGGCGGTCTGGTGCGGGATTTTCTATGGCATCGCCGGTGTGTTCGGCGCGACGCTGGCAGCGTTGTTTGCCGCTTTGCCCAAGGAGCTGGTGCTGTCGATTGCCGCACTGGCGTTGTTCGGTTCGATCATCAATGGCTTGAGCATCGCCATGAGCGAGGCGAAGGAGCGTGAAGCGGCGCTGATTACCTTCATGGTCACGGCATCGGGGCTGACGCTGTTTTCCATCGGTTCGGCGTTCTGGGGAATTGTGGCGGGGGTGGTGACGCTGGTGATTCTGAATTGGAGTAAAAGCTGAAAGATCGCAGCCTTCGGCAGCTACATTGAACGCGTGGCCCTGTAGGAGCTGACGAGTGAAACGAGGCTGCAATCTTTTGATCCAAAAAAAACGGCGACTCAAGGGTCGCCGTTTTTTTCAGAACATCAAGCTACCGGATTGATCGGCTTTTCCGGGTACCAGACGTCCAGCAGCGGGCTGACTTCAACACTGGTCAGCTCGGTGCGGCCTTTGAGCCAGGCTTCAACGGCAGCGCGCTGTTCAGCGCTGACCGAGCCACGCTTGATCAGGCAAACCAGACCGTAGTCATCACCGCCGACATAGCCCAGACCGTTGGCTTCCATGGCTTCTTTAAGGAAGGCCTCGAGGAAGGCATCAATGGCTTCTTCGGACAGATCTTCCTTGAAATCCAGGTTCAGTTCGAAACCCAGCTCTTGAAATTCATCGACGCACAATTTTTTGCGCAGACGCTGGGAACGGTTAGTCGCCATTGGAACAATCCTCTTAAGTAATAACGGGCCGCACTTTAGCAGTTTAAGCCGCCAATTGCCCGATTCTCTGGGCCGCGATGCCTACCGTCGGTAAAAAATAGCCGATTGGAGGCCCCACGCACGGCACACGCTGTAGCACCTTGGGGCATAATGCCGACACTTTCATGACTACTGAGGGAATTTATCTTCATGCCCTCGTCTTTTTCCCCCTCGGCTGTAGGGTTTTATTTACATGATCAAATCGTTGCGTCCATTGCTCCTGGCCGGCCTGCTTTTCCCCCTGGCCCTCCCCGTTTCCGCTGATCAGATCAACACCAGCCTGTCGCCCAATGTCGAAAAAGCCCTCAAGGCCAGCAAATTGCAGGACAACGCCCTGTCGCTGGTGATGATTCCGCTCAACGGCCCCGGCACCCCGACCATTTTCAACGCCGACGTCTCGGTCAACCCGGCGTCGACCATGAAGCTGGTCACCACTTACGCGGCCCTGGAAATGCTCGGCCCCAATCACCAGTGGAAAACCGAGTTCTATACCGATGGCACCCTGAGCGGCGGCATCCTCAACGGCAACCTCTACCTCAAGGGTGGCGGTGATCCGAAGCTGAACATGGAAAAACTCTGGCTGCTGATGCGCGACCTGCGCGCCAACGGCGTGACCCAGGTGACCGGCGACCTGGTCCTGGACAAGAACTTCTTCGTGCAACCGCAACTGCCCGAGTTCAACGACGACGGCAACGACGAGAACAAGCCGTTCCTGGTCAAGCCCGATGCGTTGTTGGTCAACCTCAAGGCCCTGCGTTTCGTGGCGCGCAACGATGGCGGCCGGGTGCTGGTCTCCGTGGAACCACCGATTGCCAGCATCCGCATCGAAAACCAGGTCAAGGCGATCAATTCCAAGCAATGCACCGGCGGCGTGCGCTACAACCCGGTGCCCCAGGCCGATGGCAGCGTGACCGTGACCGTCGGTGGCCAGTTGGGTGATGGCTGCAGCTCGCAAACCTACCTGTCATTGCTGGACCACGCGACCTACACGGCCGGTGCCGTGCGCGCGATCTGGAAAGAACTGGGCGGCAGCATCCAGGGCAAGGACGTGCTGGCGGCAACGCCCAAGGGCGCCAAGGTACTGGCCCGGGCCTTCTCGCCGGATCTGGCGGAAATCATCCGCGACATAAACAAATACAGTAACAACACCATGGCCCAGCAGCTGTTCCTGAGCCTGGGCCAGAAGTACCGCACCGACGCCGACGCCGACGACGCCAAGGCCGCCCAGCGCGTGGTGCGCCAGTGGTTGGCGAAGAAAGGCATCACCGCGCCGCACCTGGTGATGGAGAACGGCTCCGGGCTGTCTCGTGCCGAACGTGTCAGTGCCCGGGAAATGGCGTCGATGCTGCAGGCCGCCTGGCGCAGCCCTTATGCCGCCGAGTACATCGCCTCAATGCCGATTGCCGGTACCGACGGCACCATGCGCAAACGCCTGAAGACCACCGCGATGCGCGGTGAAGCCCACGTCAAGACCGGCACCTTGAACACCGTGCGGGCGATCGCCGGCTTCAGCCGCGACATCAACGGCAACACCTGGGCGGTGGTAGCGATTCTCAACGACAAGGCACCGTTTGGCGCATCGTCGGTGCTCGACCAGGTGCTGCTGGACCTGTATCGCCAGCCGAAACTGGCGCAGACCGCTTCGGTGCTCTAACCCCACCTCAATCAACTGTGGGAGCGAGCCTGCTCGCGAAAGCGGCTTATCAGTCACATCGATGTTGAATGTGCTGCCGTCTTCGCGAGCAGGCTCGCTCCCACAGTGATGGTGTACAACCCCCGGCTCAGTTCATCTCCCCCTGCACCCGATCCCTGCCTTCCTGCTTCGCCACATACACCCCCGAGTCCGCCCGTAACAACAGCGCATCCGCACCTTCTCCGGGTCGCCAGCTGGCAATGCCGAAACTGGCGGTGACCACGCCTACTTCATCGATCGGCGCACTGCGCAGGCTTTGCCACAACTCCAGTGACAACAGATGGGCCTGCTCGCCACCGATGTCCGGGCAAAGGACCATGAACTCCTCGCCACCCAGGCGGCAGAACACATCCGAGCGCCGCAGCCGATGACCAATGCGCTCGCACACCGCCTGCAACACCCGATCGCCGACGGCGTGGCCGTACTGGTCATTGATACGCTTGAAGTGGTCGATGTCGAGCATGATCACCGACAGTTCGCCACCACCGCGCTCCACCCGCGCCATCTCGGTGGTCAGCCGTTCCTGGAAATAGCGACGATTGTGGATACCGGTCAGGGAATCGGTGACCGACAGCGCCCGCAGTTCCTCTTCCACTCGCTTGGTGTCGGTAATGTCGGAAATGTAGCCATGCCAGAGCACGCCGCCGCCGGGCAGTTCCTCCGGGGTCGCCTCGCCACGGACCCAGCGCAGGCCGCGCTGGGGCAATTGCACGCGGTACTCCTCGCGCCAGTGGCTGAGGCTGTTGGCCGAGGCGCGGATCGAGGCGCGCACGCGGGTGGTGTCCTGAGGATGAATCCGCGTGAAAATCGCTTCGGCGTTGAGCAACAGCACGTCCGGCTCCAGCTCATAGATCTCGCGAATACCGTCGCTGGCGTAGATCACGCTGAAACGCCCGTCGAACTCCATCTTGAACTGGTAGATCCCGCCGGGCACATGGGCACTGAGCTTCTTCAACAACAGGTCCCGCGCGGCCAGGGCCTCGTGCACGCGCTTGCGTTCAGTGATGTCGATGCAGATCGCCAGGTGCCCGACCCACAACCCCTGCTCGTCGAGGACCGGGGTCGCCAGCATGTTGACAATCAGATGGCTGCCATCGCCGCGTACCAACGTCCACTCCCGCGCCTCATGGCCACCCTCCTCGCCGCCCTCGACCAGCATCGCGTGACAGGCCGGTACCGGCTTGCCGTAACGCGCACTCAATTCTGCCGAGCGTGCCGCGAGCTCCCGGGGCAAGTGCAGGTTTTCCAGGGTCATGTGCCCGACCACGTCGGCGGCGGTATAACCAAGCATCTGCTCGGCGCCGGCATTGAAGGTGCTGATCACCCCGCGCAGGTCCGTGGCGATGATGGCTACCTGGGTCGCGGCATCCAGCACCCCGCGCAATTGGCCATGGGTGCCGCGCAGTTCCTGTTCGCGGGCGCGCAGCTCCGCGGTCCTTTGCTCGACCATTTTCAGCGCCCGCTGCCGCTGACTGACCAGTACATACAGCAAGGCGCTGAGCAACACACTGAGCAAGCCACCGAGCACGACCAGCGTGGTCACTGAAGAGTGGTTGGCTTGGAGGAAAGCCTCGCTGGGCCGGATATCGACCTGATAATCATGATCGGCGAGACGTAACAAGCGCGTCGTGGACAAGTCACTGTGCGCTGGCGCATTGGGCGATTCAAACAGCACCTCGTGCTGCTCATCGGTGGACAGGTCGAGGATACGCACCGAGAGATAATCGCGACCCGCCTCCGGCAACCCGTCCGCCAGCAACTGGCGCATGCTGATCACCGCCATGACATACCCGAACGGTTTGCCGGTTGCGCCGCCTTTGTTGCTGTGCGGCATGACCGGCGCAACCAACAGTACGCCTCGCGCATAAGCCGGCTCGATATTGACCAGGTGCATCGGTTGCGACACGGCCATGCCCTGATGCTGGTCGGCCCGCTCCAAGGTGGCCCGACGCAAGGGCTGAGCCAGCAAGTCATAACCCAGCGGCGCACCGAGCTTGCTTTGCGTCTGGCTATACAGCACCGCAACGTACTCATCCCGCTCGCCGGCCAATTGCAGTTGGCCGGCGGCATTGAGTTCGCGCAGGGTGAACCCGCTCAGGCCCTCCTCGCGCGCCCGGCGTTCAAAGGCCGCCCGCTGGTCGTGGCTGACCCGCTCGGCGAACGAATACGCCTGGGTCCGGTGTAACAAGGGTTGGGTGTAGCCGTTGAATTCCGCGTGCGAGACCGTATCGGAGTTGGCAAAGAAGCGGCGCAGGCCATCGAGGCGCTGCTCCTGATCCTGGAAACGTTCTTCGATACGGCTGTAGCGTTCGCTGGCCAGTAACTGGAAGCGTTGACGTAATTGATTGTGAAACAGGTTCAGCGTCGACCAGGCGAGCAAAGCCGTGAGAATCGCGCCGACGAGCAAGACCATGAGCGCGACCAGCCCGGCCGAGACATCTTCGCTGATAAAACCCAGGATCTTGGGGCGCACGGCGTACAACGACATAGACGCAACTCAAAACGCCATGTGCGGGAAAGCCCATTGGCCGTGAGTTGAGTTATAGCTATTAGCCACTAATTTGACCAGTGGGGGACCAATAGTCTGTAGGAGCGAGCGGCGCGGCGATCCGGCTCGCCCGCGAAGAACGATGACGCGGTGCGACAGATGCACCGCGGCGACTGGTTCGCCTGTAGGAGCGAGGCTTGCCCGCGAAGAACGATGACGCGGTGTGGCAGATGCCCCCCCGCGTCCGGCTCGCCTGTCAGCGAGCAGTGATCTTCCACGCGCGATGGATCTTGGCGTTACGGGCAAAATCCGGATCGATGGTCTGGGCGGTGATCTCTTCGATCGCGTAGCGCTCGCTGAGGTTAGGCTCGAGTTCGAACTTGCGGAAGTTGTTGGAGAAGTACAACACCCCACCCGGTGCCAGCCGCGCCATGGCCAGGTCGATCAGTTGCACCTGGTCACGTTGCACGTCGAAGATGCCTTCCATGCGCTTGGAGTTGGAGAAAGTCGGCGGATCGATGAAGATCAGGTCGTACTCTTCACGGCAGGCATCCAGCCAGACCATCACATCGCTCTGCTCCAGGCGGTTCTTGTCGGAGAAACCGTTCAGCGACAGGTTGCGACGCGCCCAGTCCAGGTAGGTTTTCGACAGGTCGACGCTGGTGGTGCTGCGCGCGCCGCCCTTGGCCGCGTGCACACTGGCAGTGGCGGTGTAGCAATACAGATTGAGGAAGCGCTTGCCGGCAGCCTCTTTCTGAATGCGCATGCGCATCGGCCGGTGGTCGAGGAACAGCCCGGTGTCGAGGTAATCGGTGAGGTTGACCAGCAGTTTCACGCCGCCTTCATTAACCTCGACAAACTTGCCCTGGGCCGCCTGGCGCTCGTATTGCTTGGTACCGCTCTGACGCTCGCGGCGCTTGACCACCACCTGGTTCTTGTCGATGTTCAGGGCCTGCGGGATCGCCGCCAGGGCGTCGAACATGCGCGCCGAGGCCTTTTGCGGATCAATGGATTTCGGTGCGGCGTATTCCTGGACGTGGACCCAATCGTGGTAGAGGTCGATGGCCATGGAGTATTCCGGCATGTCGGCATCGTAGACGCGATAGCAGTCGATGCCCTCACGCTTGACCCACTTGCCCAGCGCCTTGAGGTTTTTCTGCAGGCGGTTGGCAAACATCTGCCCGCCTTCACTCAGGCGCGGCTGCTCGATCACCGGTGCCGGGGCTGGCGCAGGTTTGATCGGGTTGCCGTTCTTGTTGTACTGGCGCTCTTGCGGCTCGCTCGGCGCCTGATCGTAGGCCGCCTGCTCACGCTCGGCCTGACGCTGCTCCGGGGTACGACGCTCACCGGTGACGAATTGATCCGGCAACACCTTGATCAGCAACAGCTTGCACGGCAAGGCGCCGTTCCAGAACGAATATTGCTTATGGCTACGGATGCCCATGCGCTTGCCCAGGTCCGGCGCACCGGTGAATACCGCGGCTTCCCAGTTGAGGCAAGCCTGGCGCAGACGTTCGCCAAGGTTCTGGTAGAGGTAGAGCAGGCTCGCCTCGTCGCCCAGACGCTCGCCGTAAGGGGGGTTGCAGATCACCAGGCCTTTCTGGTTCTGGTCCGGACGCGGCTCGAAGGTCGCGACTTCGCCCTGGTAGATCTTGATCCACTCGCTCAGGCCGGCACGCTCGACGTTGTTGCGCCCCGGTTGAATCAGGCGCGGATCGGCTTCGTAACCGCGAATCCACAACGGTGGCTTGGCCAGGCCGGCAGCTGCACGCTCGGAAGCTTCTTCATGGAGTTTTTTCCACAGCGCCGGTACGTGACCGAGCCACGCAGTGAAACCCCATTGTTCGCGGCGCAGGTTCGGCGCGATGTCGGCAGCGATCATCGCCGCTTCGACCAGGAAGGTGCCGACACCGCACATCGGGTCAGCCAGGGCTCCGCCTTCAGCGGCGATGCGTGGCCAGCCGGAACGGATCAGGATCGCCGCCGCCAGGTTTTCCTTCAGCGGCGCCGCGCCTTGCTGCAGGCGATAGCCACGCTGGTGCAGGCTATGGCCGGACAGGTCGAGGGAGAGGATCGCTTCACCGCGGTCCAGACGCAGATGGATGCGCAGGTCCGGGTTGAGCTTGTCGATGGACGGACGGTCGCCCTGTGGGGTGCGCAGTTTGTCGACGATGGCGTCCTTGACCTTCAAGGCACCGAAGTGGGTGTTGTCGATACCCGAGCCGTGGCCGCTGAATTCGACGGCCAGCGTGCCGTCATTGAGCATGTGGTCTTGCCACTCGATGTCCAGCACACCGTGGTAGAGGTCTTCGGCGTCTTTCATCGGAAAACGCTTGAGCACCAGCAGGACCCGGTTGGCCAGGCGCGACCACAGGCACAGGCGATAAGCGGTTTCCATGGTGGCCATGCCACGCACGGCAGAAGTGTGCTCACGTGCTTCCTCAAGGCCAAGCCCGACGGCTTCCTCGATGAGCAGGCCTTCAAGGCCTTTAGGGCAAGTGAGGAAGAGTTCGAAACGATCGGACATGAGAATTCGGAGCCTTTGCTGAGTGGAGCGGCAACGCATTGCCGGCCCGGTTTTCAATCAGGCGCTTTTCTCGAAGAGCGCCCGCGTGGCACGAAGGTGTGCCGTTCCACCCTTGCTGCCCGGGTTAAATGAGCTTAGATGCAAGGACAGATAAAAAAGTTGATGCAATAAAATGACATAAGTTGACCCTTCGTCGAATAGTCCACCCCGCCAACGGGAGGCATTCTCAGCAAAGGTTTAACCTGATCATCCAACGCAGGGCCGATCATACCGGGGTTTGGTCAAGAAATACGCCACAAACATCATGTTACTTAGTGCCATAGCACATTAACGGTTACGTCCTTATGACAAAACGATCATTCCCTCGATGTGACGCATTGGTTAGAACTCAATACAGGTTGGCGCCGCAATGACGCCAACACCTTGGCTCGTCACGCCGGCAACGAGCCCCAACGGCAGAGTTTTTCTGCCAGACCTCGATTGAGGTCTACGCGATAAATACAGTCAACAAGTGAGGGCAACACCCTATGAGAAGACTTAAGCGTGATCCGTTGGAAAGAGCATTTTTGCGCGGATATCAATATGGCGTTGGTGGCAAATCCCGTGAGCTTTGCCCATTTACTCTACCGTCGGTACGCCAAGCCTGGATTAACGGCTGGCGCGAAGGACGCGGCGACAACTGGGACGGTATGACCGGCACTGCGGGAATCCACAGACTCAACGAACTTCACGCCGTCGGCTAACACAGGGCACACACTCCGACATACAATCTGATATGTAGCGAATTAACCACGCACGTCCCATCCGGACGGCGGGCTACGGCCCAGGGGCTCCTTTGAAGGGGCCCTTTTTTATGCCTGTTTCATGGCCAACCCAATACCTGTAGGAGCGAGCATGCTCGCGATAAACCTGAGAGCGCCGCGGGGTGTCAGGTTTCCAGCGTTATCATTAACGACCATCGCGAGCATGCTCGCTCCTACAGGGGGCGGGTTACCTGAGGGCTGCGATCGCGTCTACCGACTCGCGGATGAGTGCCGGGCCTTTGTAGATAAAGCCCGAGTAGATCTGCACCAGGCTCGCACCCGCGCTGATTTTTTCCGCTGCGTGCCTGCCTTCGGTGATGCCGCCCGCCGCGATGATCGGCAAGCGACCGCCCAGCTCCGAGGCCAGCACCTTCACGGTGTGCGTGCTCTTGTCACGCACCGGCGCACCGGACAGGCCGCCCGCCTCGTCCCCATGTTCCATGCCTTCGACACCCACGCGGCTCAAGGTGGTGTTGGTGGCGATGACCGCGTCCATCCCGGTTTCGATCAACGCCTGTGCGACCTGCGCAGTTTCTTCGTCGGTCATGTCCGGTGCGATCTTGATCGCCAGTGGAACGTGTCGGCCGTGACGCAGCGCCAGTTCCGCCCGGCGCGTGGCGAGGTCTGCCAGCAGCTGCTTGAGCGAGTCACCAAATTGCAGGCTGCGCAGGCCCGGGGTGTTGGGCGAGCTGACGTTGACCGTCACGTAGCTGGCATGGGCATAGACCTTGTCCAGGCAGATCAGGTAGTCGTCGACCGCGCGCTCGACCGGGGTGTCGAAATTCTTGCCGATATTGATACCCAGTACGCCCTTGTACTTGGCGGCCGCCACGCGGGCCAGCAGGTGATCGACGCCAAGGTTGTTGAAGCCCATGCGGTTGATGATCGCCTCGGCCTCCGGCAACCGGAACAACCGGGGTTTCGGATTGCCCGGTTGCGCACGCGGGGTAATGGTGCCGATTTCGACAAAACCAAAACCCAGTTGCGCAAAGCCGTCGATGGCCGCGCCATTCTTGTCCAGGCCGGCGGCCAGGCCTACCGGGTTCGGGAAATCCAGGCCCATGACATTCACCGGCAGTTTTGCCGGGGCCTTGCACAGCAAACCGTTGAGCCCCAGGCGCCCGCCCGCACCGATCAGGTCCAGGGACAGATCGTGGGAGGTTTCCGGGGAAAGTTTGAACAACAGCTGACGGGCCAGGGTGTACATGGGCGGGTTTGACTCGATTGGCGGCGAATTGAGCCGGCGATTATAGCCGGGTGGAGGGGGACAGGCGAGGACCTGTGCTAGACCTGCCCCACTCCACATTCTTGACGACACCACGCAAAGCCTTTACGGCGCAGGATTCTCGCGCAATTGCTCTGGCGACCATTGATTGTCAGTACGCTGGGAACAACTCCAGATAAACGGAAAGTAGATGAGCATCAGCATCAGCATTACACAGACATTCACAACATGGCCTTGAGTCTCCTCACCCATATCAGTCAAAGCCAACTCGACGGCCGCCGCGGATACTGCAAGATTGAGGGCCTGAAATGCCGAAGTTCGGGACGCGTTGACATTCAACAGCGTATCAGTCAGTTGCTCCCGTGAGGGCAGACGTGCCCCGGCCCGTACTTGCAGCACACTTTGCTGCAGTGACTCCGGGTCGGACAACACTGAATCCAGTCCAGCCGAAGGAGACAGCAAGGGCCAGCTTCTGCACAGGATAAAGATGAAATCGTCAAAGACCGCGCCCAGGGCATTCATTGCACCCTGGAAGATATCCGCGCACAGGCTGTAGCCAAGGTCGGCCGCGTATCGACCCGGACCGCTCAGCGGCATCAAGGCTCCCAACTCAGCCAGCAAATATTGCAATGTGCCATAAGCTACCGTGGTTACCCCGGTAGCTCCGGCACTGGCTGCGCCTGCGTTGTCCTGCAAAGGGAAGAAGGCGTTGCTCAGATCTCGAGCCACCGTATATATATTGGTATTAATGATGCTCGAAAGTATGGTGTTCGAAGCACCGGTCACGTGCGCGGCAATCAGTGCGCCCATCGTAATGCTGGCCATGCAAACGCGCCCCAGTCGTGACTGAAGACTGGCCGTGCCCGCGCACTCGTCGCGGATGGCGCCCATCAGACTCATCGCGGGTCCAATCATCGTTATAGCAGCCACCTCCCATGCGCGAGATGCCTCGGGTGAATCACCCTCCCGGATAGCTTTTTCCACGTAATAACCGACGATCTGGCGCAATACCGTGGTCAGCGCGACGACCAGGCCTGTACGCGCCGTGATGTTCAATAAATTGCGGGCGGGCTCCCCGGCTTTCCCCAACAACTCCAGACCGGCTTCAAGCACCGTGCGCATTCGACTTTCGCGGGTTTGTTCGTTATCCGCTCGATTTAACTCGGTGGCCCGAGCAAAAAAGTCTTCATTGACCAACTCTTCAGGTAAGCCTCCATGGTCAATGAAGTCGCTCACCCGTCCCACTACAGTTCGGTCTGTCTCGCCTAATTGCCTATAGCTCTCCTCTACCTGAAACGCTACACGACGGTCCATGCTTTCCATGGCCACTGCGACTTGCCTGGGTGTTCCCAGCATGGCCAGATGAAAAGCCGACGATCCTTCAAGTCTTGATGGGTTCAACATCAAGTCCGAACTGCGACTGGCCGCAGTTGAGGGTTCAGTCAAAGGTCCAGGTAGCGTAATTACTCTTCCGAAATTTCCCGCGATAGGTAAAGCCATCGTCGTATCCTTTTTTAAACAACAAAAGTTCTCTCAGGATTGCTCCTTTCACCTCACCACTCACTCTTCTCCCAAGCCTCATCCTCCATCGGTTGAAACACGTCACGCATTAAGCTCTTGACGAAGAGGTCCATGCTGAAAGCAAGGCCGTTGGCGCCTTCGATTTCCTTATAAAGCAGCGACTTTTCCAGCCCGTCGTCCTTCAATCGAAACAGCACCTGCTGCGTAACTGCCATCAACGCCTTGGCAGTGGGGTACGCGGGTGATTCGCCATCTGCGCCTCGACGTGAACGGAGAAACGCATGGATGACCTTTTCTCCCTGCCCCTCCATGGCTGACAGCAACTCATACAGGCGCTCGAATTCGGGGTCCGGACGCTTGTTTTCAGGCACGCTCCGGTTGGCTGCACGGATATGCGACTCAAGGGACTCGACCGCTGCGCGCCCCCCGCTCTCAGTCGTGCGCAGACTCAAACCGCTTTCAATCTTCATGGGGAACCTCGGTAGGGGCAGTTTGCGTGGCATCGGCCGAGCGCTTGGCAAAGGTCGAATACAGATCCGTGAGCGCCTCCATGGCGGCCCGGTCCAGCGTGCGAACCGACTCCGGCAGGTTCGCCACGCGCGCGAGCAAGCGCGGTTCCAGACGTTGCCTCGTCGTTTCAAGATCGAATTCGAACAACTGATCCGCAAGCCGCGCCACATAACGCTCTTGCGGGTGATAGTCGAGGACCAGTTCGCCGGACCAGAGCCGGCTCAGGCGCTCGCGAAGTTCGTTGCCCTGGGGCCGACAATGCATCGGCAGCAGCACTTGCAACACTGCGCCCGAGCCGGCCGGTTGTGCCGTTAGCCAACGCTCGAACATTTCGTCCAGCCATTCGGGACGCTGCAACGCGTCTGCGAGCAAATCACGAGCGGACTGCGCAAGGTCGCTGCGCAATTGCTGCCCCAACGCCTGCGCTCCCAGCAAGCTGTCAGCCAGATGCTCGATGACGCGCAAGATGCCGTCGGCGTAGCCTTGCGAAAAGGCATGGGCGTGAACCGCTTCGGCGTCACGCCGAGCCTGCTCTACACAATCACGGGCCCAGCGCTGGGCCTGTTGCTGCAACGCTCGACGTCGACGCGCGGCGGCGATGTCTTCGCGGGATACAAGCGCATCGCTCGCCGCGGGAAGGTCAGTCAGGGTTCGGATAGAGTCGAGCATGCTGCACCGCCAAAAAGAAAAGCGCTGTATCGGGTTGCGTGACTGGCCATTGCCTGTGCAGGCGAACAACCGGTTCGGAAAATTGCAGGGGCAGGCGTTCGAGCAAGGCTTGCGGTACCTGCGCGTACAAACTCCATAACGCATTTAGGCCGGCGGCTTCGACCTGCTCCATCGAAACAGGCGAGCTCCCGATCGTCAGGGCGCATCGAACACCCAGGCTGTAACCGGCGAACCGACGCAGGGGCAATGGCAGGCGAAGCAACGTCGCGCCTCGCGCCAGATCGGGCATCAAGCGATGAGCGCCCATCAGCCTTGCGATATAAGGTAACTGCCGCCAATGGCGAACCCATTGCTGCGCCACCGCCGTCAGCGGCGGCGTCGCAGGTGATGCCCCCTGTTTTTCAAGCCCTTCGAGCAGTATTCGGTTGAGCAGACTTCGTGCTTCAGGCCAGGTAAATTCCTCTGGCAAAAGCAGGCGCTGCGGATGCAAGTAACTCAGGGGCTCGGCGAGAATCTGCGATAAAGACTCAACGTGCGACATTACGCTGTCCTGCGCTTGATTGGCGGTAAGCCCAGGCTGCGCCACTGGCCAACAGCAATCCGGTCAACGCGGACAACAACCACGTCCAGTGCGAATCCCCTTGCGTGGCGGCCACGGACGGCGCGATATGCTGGGTCGGCGAGCGCCTGGACAGTACCACCGAGATGTTCTCGTACTCGACCGACGCAAAACTGTTCTTGAGAAACCGCTTGATGTCGGTGATCAGCAATTGCGGGTCGACGTCGAGTTCATGGATCGCCACTGCCGAGAGGTGGACAGGCGGCGTCTTGCGCCCGCCTTCGCCGGCCTCCAGGTCGTAACTGACATGCACTCGCGCCGAAACCACGCCTTCGAGCACACCCAGCGACTGTTCGATTCGCTGCTCCAACGCCGAATAAAGCCGGGCTTTTTCAGCGCGGGGCGAGGCCACCAACGTGTCGGCAGGAAACATCTCTGCCACTTGCAGGCGCGGCCGCGAAGGCAAGGAATAGAGGTTGAGCAAATCAACCGCCGCGGAAAAATCGACCTGATTGATCTTCACCGCGTAACCAGTTTTGCCGGCATCGACTTTCACCGCCGCTATATTGTTGCGCAGCAGCACCGACAGCACTTCATTGGCCTGCTGCTGATCCAGCCCTTCAAGCAGATCGGGTTGGCGACACCCCGACAGCGCCAGGCACAACAGCATCAGCAAAATGCCTGGCTTCATGACGCACGCAACAGGGTTTCGGCAGTACCTACCGCTTTGCGGACCAGTACGTTGAGCAGGTTGATGTCCACGTTGTATTGCCCAGTCAATTCCTGCAACTGGGCCAATACTTCGGGACTGGTGATATTCGGGCTTTGCATCATCTGATTGATGGCTGAAACGTCCTGCTCGCTACTGACCGCGGAACCGGCAAATGCTTCGATCAATCGGGACTCAAGGGATACGATCGGGCCTTCGTGTGGGCCGCGCAGTTCCGTAAAGACTGCCCGGTCAATACCAGACAGAGAAATGTTTTGAATAGCCATGCGATGTACTCATGAAAATGGCCATCGTCACGTACCGATGGCCGGTCAAAAAAAGAAGATTCAGCGAGCGGCCTGGATGATCGCCATGTCGATATCCTTGAAGCCCTTGATCGTGTTGGTCTGAGCGTTTCGAAACACCGTGTAGGACGAAAACGCGGCCTGATAAGCCGCCAGCAGACCTGGGTCCGATGCATCGTTCTTCAAGTCAAGCAGCGCTTTGTCCAGCGCAGTCTTGAGGGAGGCGGCGCCGTTTTCGAATGCCTCGGCCTGACGCCCGAGAAAGTCATCGGAAAAGTCGATGGGGATAGCAATGTCGGCCATGAATCACCTTTTAGCGTTGTGTAGGAAAATGCCATGATGACGAAGTCATCTTGATGTAGCCCTGCGGGCCGGTCTGGAACGACTTGCCCCCGAGCAAGTCGTCCTTGAGCTCGACGGTGAAGTGCACGTAGCGATCACCCCACTGCCGGTAAAAGCTGTCGATGTACCGGCGGGCGTTCGCCAGTTCGGAATCCTGCAAATTGCCTGCAACGGCAAACGTGACACTGTCCTCGTGCTCAATGCGGCTGTAGGCCAGCGACAGCCGCTGCAAACCCTCTTGCGCCAGATCGACGAGCTGCTTGTCCTCCTGCATTTGCACCGTTATGTCCTGGGCATAAGGCGCGGCCGAGAGCAGTACATCGAGCAGTTTTGCCTGCTTTAGAGGGGTGAGCAGATTGCGTTGTGCACTCAGCAACAGGCGCGGTACCGAAGGATCCTTCAGGTCTATGGAGTGCCAGGCCAGTTGCGGATCATGGTCGACCAGCAGTTGCTCGAGCCGACGACGCTCCTGATCCATCACCAGCACTTTGCCGTTCAGTGTGTTGTGGCGCACCAGCACTTGGCGACTCCAGCCGGCATCCCGTTCGGAAGTCACGAACACATAGATCGCATTGTCACGACCGCTCAACACCTTGGCCTCGTCACTCGCTCCAATGATCAACGCGCGAACATCGGTTTCAGGTGTGGGTCCAGGCATCGACCAGATGCCGACCACGGTGACCAGGGCAGCCAGCGCCAATCCGCTGGCGAGCCATCCAGACCAACGGGCACGCCACCACGCGACAGAAACGGCGTCAAAGGTAGCGTCAGGTTGCAGCCCGAGAAGTTCGGGTGCCCAGGGCTGGTCTTCAGGTCGCACGGCGATTTGCAGGCTGCCGATCTGCACCCTGGTCTGGAAAGCACAGTGGCGTATTTCCGTTGACTCATCGAGCACCCGCAGCGGCAGGCCTTGCGGCGTGACTTGACCGGCCAATACCTCAAAGTTGCATCCCCCCGACTCCAGGGGAACGAAGATGGCATCCGCTGGGACACTGGCAATCAGTACCCCTTCTCCTAGTAGATCCACAGTCCCTACCACGAACAGGGTTGTGCCTGCGCCGAGGGGGAATTCGCAACCTTGCAGCGCGCCATTGAGTATCCGTAGAACGCAAGGTTGTGGGTCAGGTGCCGTCAGAACTGTCACCGTTCAAGCTCCAGGGCTATGAAATGAACGGGCATGGTAGAAAGGCTGGCTGCAGGCTTCATGATCGAATTCTGCTGATTGTGCCCTGCAGAGCATCAGAATCTGGCGCCAGCGCTCATGACACCCTCATTGTCGAGCCAGGGAAAACACCTGATAACGCTGCCAGACCTTGCGCGCATAGCGCAGGCGCTCAGCTTGCCGATGCGCAGAATTGCCGGCGTTATACGCACCCACTGCCGTCCAGTTGTAGCCATAACGCGCGATAAAATCGGCAAGCACCGACGCACCGACTTCAACTGACAGGCAAGGATCAGCCAGCAGGCGCTGCTCAGTGATGCCCTGGGTGCTCAAACGGGGTAAATGATGGCTGTTGATCTGCATTAACCCGATGTCTCGAGAACCGTCCTTGTTGTAGTTCATTGCGTTCGGATTCTGTCCCGACTCGACATCGGCAATCGCTCGAAGCAGTTCGGGTTCAATCGCATGTCGCGCCCCCGCCTGACTCCAGCACCAGGCTTGCGCCTGGCCCGCGCCAAGGCACACCAGCACCGTTAGCCACTTGATTCTGCGCGGTATCATGCCAAGCGCCGCTCGCTGACCAGCGTCGGTCGCTTGCGGACAGGATGTTCCTGGGTCAAGGCCTGATAGGGCACATGAGGCGATCGTTGCAAAGAACTCCAGAGCGGCTCAGCCACCGGACCACCTGACAGTCCGGACCAACGTGACGACGCAATGCCATCAACGGATCGCAGTCTGGCCAGAGTCCGCCAGTTCGCATACAGGTCGCGGGCATTGAATGGATTGACGCCGAACAGCACATTCCAGGCGGCCAGTCCCTGTTCACCGATTGCGCTTTCGCAAAGCCCGGCTTGTTCGAGCTCGTCCCAGGCTGCCGCGTGCTGGTCAAAATAAGCCAATACCACGGCATAGAGAATCACCAGCAAAGAATTGCCCGACGCGCCTTGTTGCAGGGCTCGACGAGCCATCAGCAAGGCCGACTCGGGACTTGCGGCAAGCGCAATGCGCATACGCAAGACCTGCGTCCTTACGCAATCAGGATCATGCCGCAGAGCGTTGTCGATGCTTAGCGCGGCCTGCTCGTTGCGCCGCCAGAACCAGTGATGCCAGGCATGAAAGTAATGAACGTCAGCCTGATCGGCAGTCAGCAAACAGCGTCGGAAAAGCACCTGGGCCGCGTGCTCGCAGCCTCGCAGACTGGTGAGCAAAGCCTGGCGGGCCAATGCAGGGATGTTGCCTGGGTCCAATGCCAAGGCACTGGAAATCGCCGATTGTGCCTCATCGATTGCCCGGCCCTGATCACACAATCCGATCATTGCCTGCCCCAGCCATGCATCCGCCAAACCGTACCAGGACAGTGTGTGCCCGCCATCGAGCTTCAGGCACTGGCGAAACTGTACCAGCGCATCGCGCAGACTTTGCGGAGTGTGCTGCTGCACGCTGCACAAACCACGCAGGTACGCCACCGCGGCCGGGTAGGACGCGCACGCATCACCAACAATATGCAAGCCGGGAATACGCTGCGCAACCACACACGTCAATGCCCCAAGCGACGCCCCGAGATCACTTGCATCCAGTGTCTGACCATGCAGCAGAGCGTGATCGCGGCCACGGATCAACTCGACCGACCATTGTTGCTGATCGGCCGAGCCGCTACAGCGCCCGCTCAAGCAGAAGTCCGCGGACAACTGCCCGACCAGCGACCGCACATCGACCGGTTGAGCATAGGCCGCCATCAATCCCGAGGGAATGACGCGCAACACCTCACCGAACGCCAAAGTCAACTGACGGATCATCAGATCCTGCAGATCCAGCGCTGCTGTCTCCCCCTGATTGCGAAACGGCAGAACAGCCAGCGAAGGCGCCACGGTACTCGCCTGACCCGTTGTGTCGAGTTCAACAACCGCACAGGTAAATCGATAACCATGGCCGTACACGGTCGTAATGAAATCCTTGTTTTCCCTGAGCAGCTTGCGCAATGCATAAATGCAGCGGGTCAACGATTCTTCGGCGGCATCCATTTCGGGCCATACGTGATCCAGCAAATAATCCTTGCTGACCACCGTCCCCGCTGACTTCAATAGCAGGCGCAGTACGTTTAACTCTTTGGGTGGGACGTGAACCCCCTCTCCATCTCGCATCAGCGTTCCATCGCTTTGCAATAGCCAGTGGTCAAAAACGAATGACTTGACCGGCGATAGATCAGTTGCAATGTCCATACTTTGAAATTTCTCTATAGAAAGTTGCTCAAGCGCAATCAAGCCTGTGAGTGATCAGGCTCAAGATGACAAGCGCTTGACTATAGGAAATTGAGCAGGAGGATTCCGTAGGACTATCACCTCCATGGCGTAGGAAATTACGACAATAACTGTAAGCTCACTTTAAAAATCATGCCCCCCTCACCAAACAACAAATGTCACCAACTGTCCGCCACTCCTTCACAGCTGCAGCCGGTAGATCGATACCAAACGTCTCATTGACAGACATAACAATCTCTACAACACCCAGGGAATCAACACACAAATCTTCCACCAGTCGTGAGTCCGCCTTGATCGTCCGTCGATCAACCTGTAGATAACCCGACAGCATCTGTATAACCTGACGTTCAAGATCATTATTCATAAAACCCGGCATTATTACCTCCAACAAAAAATGCGGTGCGGCAGCTTCGCTTCAAAAATTCAACATAGCCTTCAACATATCTGCGTACTGATTCAGATGTGCAGACAAGGTCTTATTGAAGTTATCGTGATAGGAGTTGGCGTTTGAATATTTCTGGGTGAATGATTGCAGTGTGTTCTTCATGCGTTCTTCCTGGGCATTGAAGCCGGTTTGCCAGTACTGGAATTTCGCGTTATCCCAAGTAATCCAATAAACATTGGGCGGCAAACCGTTCATCATCGTCGTCAACGGTCCGAGGTCCATGACCACACTGAACGTACCGTTCCCGTTATTGCGAAGGCTGGTGGCAGGCAGGCCTAACGCCTTGAGCCATTTTTCCGCTTCCTCCCTGGAAGCGCCTGGAGGGGGAAACATGCCTGGAGCGGGAAACAATACTGCCGCAGCGTTTGGGGGTGAGTATTTTTTAATCAGCGCATTCAACGCATGCCTGATATTGCCCGCATTTAAATCGACCTCCTTACCTTCGTTCGCGCCTTTGATCCAGTCCTTTAACTTTGCGCTTACCTCTTCGTTGAAGTCTTTAAAGAATTCCGAGTAAGCCGCAATGATATGTTCATAGCCGGCCAGATAGCCGTTTTTGATCAGGTTGATCAACTCCAGCAGTTTGTCAAAGAAATCATTCGATGAACTGATGCTCTGTTCGAACGCTTCGGCTACTTCCGTCGGCGGCGAGAACCTTTCTTGCAGATCGAGCTGAATATGCTCCTGGGCAACGTCCAGGCATTGGCGCTGTTCCGGCGGCAGGGTTTCTTGGCAATGCGTCATCACCGCGCCACACTGGCGCAACTGCTGCGCCCACATTTGCCTGCGCTCGGCTTTGGCTTGAACCAGATCACCAAGCTCTGCAATGAGGGTTTGCTCCGCTGCGCCCGCTAACAGTTTCTCGACCATTCTTTCAGCGCCCGATTGGAGCTTGAGCATGGTTCCAAGGTTGCGACTCAATTCCTTTGCCGAACGATCCAGCAATTGCCCGACGGAAGAAGCGGATTGATTCTCGAAAGGAATTTCGGGTGGTAAAGGTGCGTCGGTAACAACGTTTAAATTGACCGACGATTTAACGGCTTGCAGTGTGTAGTTGGAAATTATCATTGTATTTCCCTACTCAAGCCATTCTGCCAATGACTTCAATCCGCGATTGAAATAACTGCATCACTATGTCCATGAGTTTTTGCAAGAGCGCCGCATCGGCCGAGTCTTTTGCCCCGACTTCATCGCTCAAGCTCTTTTGTGTGCTTTGCACATTTTCTTGCAATACCTGTTCCTGCCGCGCCGCATGCTCGGCCATGCGAACTATGGTGGAGACAAGCTGACTCATGACCGTCGATATCGAGTTAAGCGCTCGACCGATTTCGAGTTTCCTTTCAATGCCTTTGCTGCTCATCTGGCTGAGCCAGTCCGACGATTGGCCAACCTTCTGTGCCTTGGAAATTTCCTCGTTGAACCATTGCTGCTCCTTGGGTGTAAGGGTCGAGCCCTCGGGTTTGAAATCCACTGGTTTCATCCGGCGGGAATCATCGAACACCGTTACCTTGTAGGTCGTTTCCGGGTTCCAGTCAGTGCGGTTGCGATCACGTGTAAGGTCACGTTCGATGTTGCCAGCGTCCAGGGCGTTGCGTTTATGCAGGCTGATATCAGTATGTTTTTGCGCAAGCCCTTGAAAGGTCTTGACCATGGCAAAGCCGGCGATTACACCGGAGACCACCGCTGCCGTGACGGCGCTGTAGATCGCCGCCCTGCCGGATTCCATGATGGCCTCGCCCTGGAGTTTGCTGGCCTCGGCCTGCATCACACTGAAATGCCCGCGCAGTGCTGCGTTGGCGACCCGCGCAATGTTGACCGCGATGATCGCGGCGATCAGCACGTTGGCGTGTTTTTCCCAGGCCCCCGGATCGAAGATCAGATCGTTACGCACTTCATCGCTGACCATCAACCGGGCCGCAGTGAAGTCTTGCCAGTCGGATTCGGTGGGTTGATAGGCATCGATCGCGTTCTCAAGCTCCTGCGCCGTAGGAAAAGCCGAGTTACTGCTCTGGAGTATTTGCTTTGCAACGCTCCCGTCTGACAGGGCCGGCTGTAAAAGCCTTTTTCCATTAAGTTCTTTGGAGAACTGTTCCTGAGCAACCAACTCGCTCAGGCCCGCATCGTTGACCGGATCGTGCGCCGGGACTGCTGGCATGCGCACAGGCGTTGCGTTTATTTGAGACATGACGAATTCCTTTTTATGAGCAGGTTCAGATGTACCGAGCCATTTGCAGGCTGACGGAATGGCTGCGTTGCAGATCGGAAAAAACATGTTCGATATGTCGGGTCCGGTCTTGCATGGCCTTGCCGTAGTCTTCGACCACTTGAGTGAGGTAAGAGGCAATTGATTCGCTGATCGCCATGCGCACCGTCACGTCCGTCAGGTGTTCTGCCGCTTGGGCCTGATGCATGCTGCTTTTAATGCCAAGTCCACTTTCCAGCACCACGCCGCCGAACTCGGTAAGGGTTCGAGCGATTTCGACATTGGTGGCGTAACGTGCCAGGGCTACAGGATCAGCACCGTTGGTGATGAAACTGCGCAATTGAGTCAGCATCTGGGTCACCGTGTTGGCAGCAGATGTGGTCATCTGCTTCATGGCCTCCACCGCCGCAGGTGCAGCCTGCGACACCACAGTTGCCAGTTTTGACGCGACCGCGCCGATCATCGGCCCAATCACCTGAACACCCAAGATGGCCGCCAATGCGATGACTGCAATGGTGGTGCCGATGCCCGCGATCATGCCGGCGATTTGCGCAATGTCCTTCGCCGTTTCGGGATCAACGCCCACCGCGACCAGCACCGTGGTGTAGAGATCGGTAAAGAAGCTGATGGCTTCCTGAATTCCCGTTATCAGCGGCTTCATCGCTTCCGCCATGAACGACACACCCGTAAATTCCTTGACCAGCTCGTCCGCGATCATGAGCCCAGCCCCGATCACCCCAAACGCTATGAGCATCACGTTGCCGCTCAGAGCACCGGCCGCAATGGTGGCGATGGCCACCAGCGCGCCAACGATTTTGCCGATACAGCCCATGGTCTTCTGCAACGCTTCGGCTTTTCGGACTTCTTCCAGGTACTTGTCCGACTCGAGCTGCATTTTTTCCTGCAGTTTGGCCTGCAATTCCAGAAACAACTCTTGACTGAGCTCTTCCTTGTTCTGCGCCGACTCGCCCAGCAGCTCGATGATCTTCAAGCGGTTCAACAGTGCCAGTGCACTGCTGCTCAGCGCCTTTTCATCCGATTGTTTAACCTGCGGTCCACCAACGCCTGCCTCCAGGACTTTTGCGGTCACGATCGCGAGGACCTTAACGGCGGCATTAGCGATTTCGATCAGTTTGAGATGGGCACCGGTGGATTTTTCAAAAGCCTGGGTATGATTCGCCAGCTCGCCCTTGAGATGATTACGAAGAGCCAATTCGCTCGCATATTCGGGTGATTCAGGGTCCAGCTTCGTCAGACGCGCCTCGCTTTCGTCCAGCAAGCCCTGACACTGCTGGACTTTCTCGCGCAGCTTCTCCAGGTTTTGCTGACTACCGCCAACGGTCCCCTCAGCGGCCTCAAGTACCGCGACGGCCTCAGCATATTCAACCGCCAGTTTTTCATGACCCTGTTGCTTAGCCCCGGCCATGCTCTGCAACATCGCCAGGCGGTGTTTCAGCTTGTTGACGTCGACCTCGCCGATCAGCTCGCTGATCATCGCCATCAGCAGCGTGAACAGATCGCCTTCCGACTCTTTGCCGCTCGTGCGTGCCTGCGGCAGATGCAACTGTGGACGCCCCGTAGCTGCCGTGGATTTACCGTGCTCGTTGTCGTAGTTCACCGACATCAATCCGGCCAGCGCTTGCTGGCCAGCTTTCTGAAAATCCACCGTTCTGGCCGCCTGGCTGGCGGCTTTGCCGTAAATCTCAAAGGCTTCGTTACGGCTGAGCCCTCCGGCATAAGCCGGGTTGAATGTACTTCTGATTTCACTCATGTTCAGTCCTCCGAACAATGCTTTTCAATGTGAGCCAGGGTGTCGAGATACACCCGGGCCTGTTTGCGCAGTTCCTCTTCCGTGGCCTGCTCGAGTACGTACTCGAAACACAATCGGGCCTTGCCAATCTTGCCCAGGGCGAGCTGGCACTGACCGCTGTAGAACATCGGGCGGTAGTCGTTCTTGCCCTGGGCAAAGGCGATGGCGTACAGGTCGATCGCTTTCTGATGGTTTTGCTTGAGCTGGTGCACCGCCGCCAGTCCCAGCCAATACTGGCTATTGTGTAAGTCGTAGATGCACAGGAAGTGGAAGAACTTCTCGGCATCGTCCAGCCGTCCCTGCTCATAAAACTGGAAAGCAAAGGCATAGAGACCGTCCATGTGCTCATCGCTGATGCCCTGCACGTCCTTTAACGACGCACCCGCCAGCACGGCATCCACGATGTCCAGAGCGATTTGCTCGTCTTGTTGGTTGTTGCGACTCATCAGCCACACTCCTGAAAAAACGTCAGCGCTGCTGACGATTGCATTGAGCCAAAGCGCTGGCAGGTACGCTGCCAAATTGCGCTCATGCCAACGATGGATAGATTAAGAAGGGGATCAGGCCTGCTCGACTTGCTCGAGCCAGATCAACAGGCGCAGGACTTCTTCGACTTCCTGCACCTGGAGGAAGCTATAGCGCTGGTGGGTCTTGAAGATCCGCCGGGCCAGTGCGATGTCATTGATCACGGGCACGCCAACCTCTTTGGCATACGCTCGAACGGCCAGGGCGCGCTGGTTGGTTTCCATCAGCGAGATGAACGGCAGCAGGGTGATTTCCGGGCGGAAATACACCCCGATGGCGATGTGGGTGGGGTTGGCGATGATCATCCGCGAGCTGCGCACGTCGGATTTGACCTGCTCGGACAGGAGTTCCCTGTGCAAATCGCGACGGCGGCCCTTGATCTCGGGATTACCATCCTGCTCCTTGTGCTCGCGCTTGACGGCGTCCTTGTCCATCATTTGATCTTTCATGAACAACCAGTATTCACTCAACGCATCCAGCACGACGATCAGCAGCACGCATCCCAGGAACGCCAACACCAGAACCAGCAACAAGTGCCCCCAGATCGCGAACAGCTCCGGGGCCTGGGCGAACAATTGGGCAAACAACAGTTGCCGCTGCGTGATCCAGACTATCCACAGCGCCATGGCAAAGCTGCCCAGGTACAGCAGCGCTTTGACCGTGTCCTTGACGGTGCGCAGGCTGAACAGTTTTTTGAAGCCATTGATCGGGTTCAGCGCACCGAGATTGAGCTTCAGGGCCTCGCTGGCCAGTGCAAAGCCGCTTTGCAACAACGCAGGTAGTGCACTGGTCAAGACGCACACCAGCAGCAACGGCAGCAATGCCTTGAGCCCGACCAGCACCAGCATCGCCGAGTACGCCTGCATATCCGTGTCAAAATCACTGGCAATGATGCGTCGATAGACTTCCATGACCTCCACCAGCGAACTGTTGAACACCATGTAGGTGATGCCGCAGAGAGTCAGGCAGGTGACCACCAGGTCCTTGGCCTTGAACGTCTGGCCTTTGCGTGAGGCGTCGCGCAGACGCTTGGCGGTGGGCTTCTCAGTCTTCGAGGCGCTGGACGACATCGGCGACCTCCCCTTCACGGCCCAGATAGTGTTCCAGCCCTTGGGATTTGCCGCCCATGCGCAGGACTTCGTCCGGCAGGTGCACGCCGAAATACAACATCAACACCACCAGCGCCACCAGGCTCTTGACCGTCAGCGACACCGAGAACGCGTTCATTTGCGGCGCATACCGCGAGAGCAAACCGAGCAGCGCTTCGCTGACCAACAACGTGGCCACCACCGGGGCGCTGATTACCAGGGTCTTGCTCACCAGTGCATCCAACAGGCCAACAATCGCGGACAGGTGTATCTCGCAACCATTGGCCGGCGCGCAAATGCGGTAGCTGTGCCCAACGGTTTCAAGCATCAGCAACATGCCGCCACCTTCGAGATAGACCGCTGCGGCGAACAACTGGAGAAAATTTGCCAACTCCGACGTATCGACGCCATTGGCCGGGTCCACGGTGCTGCTGAGCATTGCCCCGCGCTGGTTGTCGATCAGGTTGCCCATGGCGTGCAACACCCAGAACGGCCAGCACAGCAGGCATCCAAGCAGCACGCCAATGCCGGCCTCACGCAACACCAGGCCGAAGAATGCCAAGCCGTCGAGCGCCGGCAACGGCACACCCACATAGGCCCAGAACCCCGTCGCCACCAGCACAATGACTGCCTGGCGTGGCGCCCCCGTGAGCACACCGCTGTTGAGAAAGGGCAACATGAAAAAAATCGGCGCCAAGCGAGCCACCCCCAGGATGGCGGCGGCGAACCAGGCGTACAGGTCAAAAAACAACGTGACCGACATCGCGCTAACCCAACGCCAGGCGGATGACTTCACGACTGAAATCGAGCAGGGTTTCGCCGTACCAGCCCGACAACAGGAACAGGCATGCGGCAACAGCCAACAGCTTGAAACCGAACGGCAGGGTCTGCTCCTGAAGTTGCGTCACCGTTTGAATCAAACCCACCACCAGGCCGACCACCGTGGCGACAATGATCGGCCACGCCACCATCAACAGAATCAGGTACAGGGTTTTATTGCCGGCATAGACCAGATCGTTCATGAGCCGCTCCTACGCCAGCAAGGTCAGGTATTGCTTGACCAGCCCGGTCGACAGCAACGCCCAGCCATCCAGTGCCACAAACAGCACCAGTTTGATCGGCACCGAAATGATCACCGGGCTCATCATCATCATGCCCAGTGCCAGCAGAATGCTGGAGATCACCAGATCGACGATCACGAACGGCAGGTACAAATAAAAGCCGATCTTGAAGGCGCTTTTGATTTCACTCAATGCGTAGGCCGGCAGCAGGGAAAACAGCGACGGCGTGAGCTCTTCATCGGCGGGCAGACCGAGGTCGGACTCACTCTGCACCGCTTGCGCCCGCTCAAAGAACAGCGCCAGTTCCGGGTCGGTGTATTTGCGCAAGTATTCCTTGTATCCCCCCAACCCGTTCTCGGCAAAATTCACCACCGACTCGATGTCGGTAAAAGCCACCTGTTCTTCCTTGTAATAGCCATAGCCTTGCTTCATCACCGGCGTCATCACGAAAATCGCCAGCATCAGGGCAATCGCATTGAGGGTCATGTTCGAGGGCACTTGCTGCAAGCCCAAGGCGTTGCGCACGATGACAAAGACGATGGAAAACTTGATGTAGCAGGTGCCGGCCGCCACCAGGAACGGCAGCAGTGAAGCGAACGCCAGCAGCGCAATCAACGAGACGTCATTCATCGCGGCATTGCGTCCATTGAGTCGTTGCGATAGACCTCGAGCAACTCCACAGCCAGCTGCTCTTCCAGTTGCACCAGTTCGCCACGGGCCACCGACTTGCCATTGGCTCGCACTTCGATGTGCCGCGTCGCATCGTCCGCCAGCGGGATCAGTTGTCCCCCGATAAACTGCGACAGCGTGGCCAGGTCGATTTCCTGGGTCGCGAGCACGAACTGCAGACGCACCGACATAGCGCCGAGGTCAACATCGGGCTCCGGTGCGGATTCTGCGGAGCCTTGGGCGTCGGGCTCGGTCAATTGCATGTGTATCCCCTGTTCAGTAAAAGTGAAAACGCCGAGGCATAGATGCCCCAGGCAGCATCGTTGCGAACGCTGAATAATTCGCAGGACATCGCCCGCCTTCAGCCGTATCCCATGTCTGAGGTGACTCGACCCCAGCATCAGCTCCAGGCACAGCGGCAAATCGCTCAGCCATGAGTCGGTGTACAGGGGCGCGCTGGCGGCCCGTGCCGATGGCAATCGGGTCAACCACAAGCGCCCACGAGGCGTGTCGAGCCAAGGCAGCTCTTGCGGTGGCAATTGCCCGGGAAGCACCACATCGACGTCGGATAATTGCTGGTAGTGCAAGTCGTCTACCTCCAGCAGCAAGGGTTGCGGCACCGCGCGGAACAGTTCGGCGATGCTCATCAGCGAGCACTCGACTGTCAGTAACGACCGCAAACCCGGGAGTGATTGATGCAACCAGTCGCGGGCGTCGATCAAACCCCGCCATTCCCCGCCCTCACCTGATGCGCGAAAACACAGGTAGCCCGATTGCCCTGGCGGATGGCCTGAACCGGCGACGACATTCGCGCTCCGCCAGCGTCGTATCGCTTGCGCGCCGGCACGTGCCTGGGCGTTGATCCGGCGCAACTTCAGTGCGCTCATGCGCCCTGCCCGGCGTCTTCGGCCTGCTCGTCGTCCGGCGGCTGCCGCGAGCCCTGGCGCTGCTGTTCGTCTTCGCTATTGGTCAGGCGCCACGTGGGTTCGCGGACCTGCTCCAGCGACACTTTGAGTTGTTCGTAAACCAGGGCATTGCTCGGGCTGAGTTGCAGGTTGCGGGCAGGCTCATCGGCCACGCGGCTGATCGTCACTTGCCCGCTGACGGCTCCTTTATTGAACGGAACCTGAAGCAAGCCCCGGTCGGCAACCGACAAGGTTTCGATGATCGGATCGATGGCAGGAGGTACTGGCGGCATCACGGGCGCCGAGGCCGCAGGTGTGGCAGCTATGTGCACATGGCGTACGGTGGGGAGGCTCGATAAGGCTTCGGGCCTTTGCCCTTCGAACTCAGGTATCGGGGATGCACCTGGACGGGCGGCGACTTCGACCGACAGCGGTTCGACGATGTTTGATGCCGGTTGGATCGGCCCTGATTCAACAATGATGGGAGTCGCCAGGTTTATCGGTGCCGACGCGACAGCCCTGGCGACAACAGGCGCAACGTCAACCAAAGGTGACAACAACCGGGGCTGCACAGGTTTACTCAAAAGCGACTGCGCTGGGGGATGAGACGACGGTGTGAGCGGCCGTACTTCGTCGACTTCAGCAGCCAGCTTTTCCGGGAGCGTGACCATCGCCTGCAAAGTGCTTGCACGACCAGCGTCCATCTGAGGCCGATGACGCAGGATCAACGGCACCATCAGCGCCAGGACACCTTGGGGCAGTTCATCCTCCTGCACCGATACCAGCCTGTCGTGCAACTCATCCATCGGCCGTTCGATGACGGGTTCCAGGGGTTGAACCGGCAAGGGTGAAATTACAGATACAGTGCTCATCGCGAAACTCCGTTCATCTCTTCGACTTCTCTTTCATCCCGGCGCACCTGTTCCAGCCGTTGCCTGCGTAACAGAAGCTGAACAGCCCCTTCGTATTTGTCGTGCTTGCGCTGTGCTAACCGCAGTTGCTCGCGCTGCTCCTGCAACGCTTGCTCAATCTCCCGGCACTGCTGATCGACCCGGTCACGCTCAAAGCGCATCAGATCGATCTGCCGCCGGATGACCGCCTGCCTTCGCAACAGCGCCAACAGTTGCCCGTGATCAAGCACACAGTCATTGGCGCGATGGCTGGCCAACAAACTGTGTAGCTCCGCTTTTTGTGCGTCGAAAGCGGCCCGCTCCTGCACCAGCGGCTGCAGTTGCTGCCGGGTACGCGTTATCAGCAGTTCAGCGCGTTGCCGACGGAACTGGCCGAGTGCCAACAGGCGAAGACGATCGGCTAATGGATTCATGCCATCAGCCCCTGTAATTGGCCCAGGGCTTCGTCCGGCTCACAGCATTCACCCGTGGGCTGGCGCAACCACTGGTCGAGGGCTGCGCGGCGCTGCAGCGCCTGGTCGTTGCCGGCGTCCGCGCCTGGGCTGTACTCACCCATGTCGAGAAAAACCTGCAGCTGCTCAATCCGCGTCAGCGTATCCCGGGTCGCCGCCGCCAGTTGCTGCACCTGGGGCGGGGTGACTTGCGTCGCCACGCGACTGACGCTGCGCAACACATCGATTGCCGGGTAGTGCCCCTTGGCCGCCAAGGCTCGGCTGAGGTAGATGTGTCCGTCGAGAATCGAACGAATCTCCTCGGCGATCGGGTCCGGCTCGTCGTCGCTTTCCAACAACACCGTGTACCAGGCAGTAATGCTGCCGGAAGCGGTCACACCCGGTCTTTCCAGCAGGCGCGGCAAGGCATCGAACACTGAGGCCGGATAGCCCCGTCGCGCCGGCGCTTCACCGGCCGCCAGGGCCAGGTCGCGACGCGCCCGGGCGTAGCGTGTCAATGAATCCAGCAGCAACACCACGCGTTGCCCCTGGTCGCGAAAATACTCGGCGATGGCGGTTGCCTGCAGGGCCGAATTGCAGCGGTCCACCGAGGAAAAATCCGACGTGGCATACACCACCACGCAGCGCGCGCGTTTTTCCGACTGGCGCAGGTGCTCGATGAATTCGGTTACTTCGCGGCCGCGCTCGCCGATCAGACCGATGACAAACACATCAGCGTCGGTGTGGTTGATCAGCATATTGATCAAGGTGGTTTTGCCGGAGCCGGCGGCGGCGAAAATGCCGATGCGTTGGCCGACACCGCAGGTCAGCAAGCCGTCAATGACCCGAATACCGGTGCGCAACGGGGTGTCTACCGGGCGCCGCTGCTGGTACGACGGCGGATCGGCATCCACCGGGTAGTCCTGTTGCGCCAGCGCCGTAGACGGTACCAGACGCTCGACGATAGTGCCCTGAGGGTCGACTACGCTGCCGAGCAAGGCATCACTGCACGACAGTTGCAGGGTCGAGCCCGTAGGCACGATCATCGATTCCCTGGACAAACCTTTCGCATCACCCAGCAAGGTGAGCAGAACAGCGTCGGGTTTGAAGCCGATGACCTGCGCCCGTGCAACGACCTGAGGCAGGCGCCAATGCCGCCGTACTTCGCAGACCTCGCCAACTACCACATCGCCCAAGGCGGCTTCGATCAAGGGTCCGCTCAAGCGCAAAGGATGGGCCGCATGCCTTTCCAACCGCATGTTCATCGACGTAAAAGTTCGCACAGCGTTTCGATTGCCTGCACGAAAGCATCCAGGGCTTGCGCGAAGTGCTCAGCGTCGCCGAGGGCATGGGCATTCGCCATCAAACGCAGTTCGAGCCGTTCCTGAACCACGCAAAGGTGCAATTGCCCGGTGCGGGAAAAAGCATTGCCCTCAAGTAAGAACTGCATCAAATCGAAGGCACAACGGCTCATTGCACCCGGGCTCGCTTCTGCAACCGTCGTCCAGATCCAGGCATCGCCATCGACCAACGCCACGTTGATATCGGGCAGATTCTTCATCTGCATTTCAATGGTGCTGTGACTATCAAAATGTCCTATCTGACTGTCCTTGCAGCCACTAAAACGTAGCGCTTCGCGTAACAGGTCGGCTATATCCATTGACATCATTGCGGGGTTCCTCACAAGGTTTTGATCACATTGACGGAGACGGTCTCGCTGACTTCGCCGAACGACATCACGTCCAACTCGCGACAACGCCCCTCGATAAGCTTCTTGATGTAGCGCCTGACATCGACCGAACACAGCAGCACCATGTCCTTTTGAGCAATGTGCACACTGTCCAGGGCGACGCTCAGGCAATCCATCAGCTCTTCGGATTCGGCCGGCTCGAGGTTGATGAAACTGCCGGCCGAGGTTTGCCTAATCCCGCGCCGCACCACCTCTTCGAATTCAGCCGACAACAGCAACACCCGTAAGTCATTACCCTGGGCAAACTTGTTGCTGATGTAGCGGGCCAGCGAGCCACGAACGTGCTCGACCAGCACCAGCACGTCTTTTTCCCGGGACGCCCAATGGGCCAGGGACTCAAGAATGAGCTTCATGTTACGCACGGAAATACGCTCGCCGATCAGGCGCTGCAGCACTTCGGCGATCTTCTGCACCGTGACGTGGCGATAGACTTCCTTGAGGAGATCGGGGCAGCGGGTTTCCATTTCGTCGAGCAGTTGCTTGGTTTCCTGCACGCCGAAAAACTCCTGGATGTTGCGCGCCAGCAAGGTGACCAGGCAGCGGTAGCATTCCTCGTCCGCCGGCCTCAGGTGATAGCCCAACTGCTGCACCCGTTCCTGGTCGGTGGCGTTGACCCACACCCCGCGCAGGCGATTGCTGTCGCTGCCGTGCACCAGGGCAAAGCCCATGGGTTCCAGTTCCGGCGAGTAGTCGAGCAACCGCCAGTGATCGAAATGGATATCGTATTGCTCCGCGCGCACTTCGTTGATCAGCACCGCCACTTGATGGGCCGGCAAGGCTTCGCTGCCGCGCAGTTGCGGCTCGGGAATGCGCAGCCCGTAATCGACGAAAAACTGGCTGCGAAAACGCGCCGCCCAACGGGCCCTGGTCAACTCATCGAGGCGCGCGGTGGGCACCAACAACATCAGCGGGATGGTTTCGGTGGCAACGTTATCGATGTCCTCGAGTAGGCCCGGGCCGGTCTGCAAGGCTTCACCCTGCGTCGACGCTGACCGACTGTCTCCCTGCCCCTCGCCCCGGGAGGCCTTGCGCCGGCGAAAGTACACCAGCAGTCCCAGGGCCGCGGCGATGGGTAGGAAGGTCAGCAGCGGAAAACCGGGCAACAGTCCAACGCCCACTGCCAGCAGCGCCGTCACCCCCAGCACGAACGGATGCCCCAGCATTTGGGCGAGCATGTTACGCCCCAGATTCGCATCATCGCCGTTGACGCGGGTGACGATGAAGCCCGCGCCGATGGCGATCAGCAAGGCTGGAATCTGTGCCACCAGACCATCGCCGATGGTCAACAGGGTGTAGGTCGACAAAGCTGTGGACAGGTCCATGCCCATCTGCCCGACGCCAATGGCCATGCCGCCGATAAAGTTGACGAAGATAATGATGATGCCGGCGATGGCGTCGCCCTTGATGAACTTCATCGCGCCGTCGAACGAGCCGTACAACTGGCTTTCGCGCTCCAGCACACTGCGTTTTTCCTTGGCTTCCTCGGCCGTTATGGCGCCAGCCTTGAGATCACCGTCGATGCTCATCTGCTTGCCGGGCATGCCGTCAAGCGAGAAGCGCGCCGCGACTTCGGCCACCCGCTCCGAGCCCTTGGTGATCACGATGAACTGGACAATAGTGACGATGGAAAAAATCACGAAGCCCACCACCAGGTTTTCACCGATCACGAACTCACCGAAAGAGGCGATGATCTCCCCCGCATCAGCCTGGCTGAGGATCAGCCGGCTGGTGCTGATCGACAGCGCCAGGCGAAACAGGGTGGTCAGCAGCAGCAACGCCGGAAAGGTCGAGAAACTGAGGATGCGTTCGATGTAGAACGACCCCATGAATACCAGTAGCGAAATCACGATGTTCAGGCCGATGAGAAAATCCACCAGCACCGTCGGCAGGGGAATGATCAGCATCGCGATGATCATCACCATCAGCGACAGGATCAGCAACTCCGGGCGAGCGCTGACGTTGCGCAAAAACACATTGAACATGGCGGGTCAGTTCCGGGAAAAAGTCATGAGGTGCCGCCGGGACGACGCTGCTCAATACATTCGAGGGCATAGGCGATGTCAGCCAGGCGCATAAACTGCTCTGCCAGACGCAGCGGTGCCTGTTCATCGGCAAACAGCGGCGTCGGTAATTGCAGGCTGAGCCGACGCACCTTCTGCAGCACCGTCGAACGCTCATGGTGCGCACTCAACAGCAGGCGCTCGCCCAAGACGCCGAGCAACAACTGGTCGAGATCATCGGGGTAGGTCAGCACACCGATCAGGAACACCAGCCAGTCGGGTTCATCGGGGTTGTGCCGGCAGATGAGTGCATCACCGAGCAGGCCGCGAATAAACAGTTCATCTGCTGAACGCAGGCGTTTGAGGTCGTTCACCCGGGCCAGCAGTTGACCGAACTCCACGTGTGCACAACTGGGATCCTGGGCGCCGATGTCGGTGAGTAATGCCGCTTCAATGAAGGCCAGCACAGCGTGGCGTTGCGACGGACCGTAGAGGGCGATCCAGTCCTGATAACAACTGACCGGTCCGCAGTCGAACTCAATAAAATCCCGGTAGGTCTCGCGCAACAGGCCTGCACGCACCGTCATGCTCGCACCGAACATTCTGGCTTTGAGGGCGGTATTGATCCCGGCACTCATGCGCTTGGGGGAGCCTTGGGCAACCACCGTCTGCAATAACATTTCAAGCCGCTGACGAGTCCGTGTCTCGAGTTTTTTCCGGCGCAGCAATTCGCGCAGCACCAATGCCAGGTCGCTATCGTCGGGAAACAGGTTGCGTACCATCTGCAGCAACCAGCTGTCGGACTTGTCCGATAGCCGCGCCAGGCTCAGTACCTGCCGCGCCTTGGGCACGGTATCGTCCTCCAGGACTCTTTCGAAGGAGTCGGTCATCGCGTCGGACTTGAGCTCGAACTGCCGCCGGCCACGGAACTGGGCCAAGGCTGCAGACATTTCATCGCTGATCTGCACAAAGCGCCGGGCCACGTCGACCGTTATGCCGTCGTCAAGATCAACCTCTGCATCGACCTGCGGTTGCGGATGCTGGGCAGCCTTCTCGGCATTCAAGCGTGCCTGGGCCGCTCGCCCACCGGAAGAAATCGGTGGCAGGATCATTTTTCTGAGCTCCGGAAAAAGGATCGACGCACCCGTTCATGCTGCTGCGGGCTCAGCAGTCGCGCATCCGGCTCCACCGTGGTGGGTTCAAGGGCGTCGAGAATTTCCTTGGGCTGAATCAGGAACACCCGCACCGTATTGGCCGAGCGGCTCTGCCGATAGCTGAACAATCGGCCGATCCACGGAATCGAACCCAACACCGGTATCCGTCCGATTTGCTCGCTGTTGTCCTCGCGGGTGAAACCGCCGACCAACAGGCTCTTGCCCTGGGGCACTCGCGCCACCGTGCTGATACGCGTACGGCCGACCATCGGCAGTGTGCTCGGACGCTCTCCCTCACCAGGGTTTTCGATTTGGTTGCCGTCTTCGATATTGAGCGACATTTCGACCTCGTCCGCCCGGGCGAAACGGGGCAATACGCTGACCAGCGTGCCATAGGTCACGTGCTGCAGATCGACAGTGCGCTCCCCCACCAGTGGCGCATAAAACGTGCGGTTGTTGTCAAAGATCGCCGGCACGTTTTCTTGGGTCAGGATGACCGGCCGCGAGACCACATTCGCCCGGTTGGTGCGCTCCAACGCCATGACCTGGGCGACGAATGATGCCCCATCGAGGGTGGTCGCCGAGCCAGCATTGAGCGATGCGGAAAATTTCCCGCCCGAATTCACCGTGCCTTGCCAATTGATGCCCAACTGGTTGAGTTCGTCCTTATGCAAATCGATGATCCATAACGACAACTCCACATGTCGTTTCGGCGTATCCAGTGCACTCACGAGATTCTCGATAAAGCGCACCTGCTCCGGCAAACCCTTGACCAGCAGGCTGTTGGTGTCCGGATAGGCCACCACGCGAATGTTTCCGGCGGCCATCTCCCGGGCAATGATTCGCGGCGCAGCCGGGTCCTGATCAGGGGATGTGGTCGCCAGGCCTTCCAGGGGAAACGCTGGCATCGCCCCCTGCACTCGCTGTGCCCCGGCTTGCGCCACGGCCGGCTCGACCTCGCGCTTCTCCCCGCGCAACAAATCCTCGATCACGGTTGCCAGCCCGGGGATGGTCACCTTGTCATCGCGCAGCTCGTATTTACGGTCGCTGACAAAGGTGTTGTGCACCTGGATAACGCCAATCTGCTGTCTGCCCAGCAACAGCTCCGAGCGTTGGTTATCCATCAGACCGGCCGCTTGCACCACCAGATCGACATACATCGGCGGCCCCGACACATGGAACGTACGCAGGCCGTCATGGCGCAACGGATAACGGCCATCGAGCAGCCCGGACCGTTCGAGAAACGCCTGAAGCCTGGCCACGGTCAGGGTCTGCAGCGACATCATCGAGCTTTTCACTTCCGCGGCGTCATACAGGTAGATCGCCTGGCCATCGCTGTACCAGATCAACGCCATCTGTGCGCTGACCCGCTCGAAGGTCCGTTGCGGTGAGCGCAGGTCAAAACTGCCGGAGATCCGCTTGGCCGAGGCAGCCTTGCTGATGATCACCGGCTTGCCCAACGGCCCGGACAACTCCGAAAAAAACGTGCGCACACTCTGTTCGCCAGCCACGTATTCGTCGGCATTGGCCCGCACCGTATACGGCACCAGCATCAGTATGGCAGCCAGCCAGAAGGGCAAAACATACAAGGTTTGAACTGCGCGATTCATCGTTTCACTTACTTGGAAGGTAGGTAATGTCCGCCAGGCTGCTGGGTGTGAAGCCCACCAGCTCGCGAATTTCCTTGGAGAAATGCGAAGAAGAGGAAAAACCGAACTCCAACGCCAGATCTGTCAGGGAACAGTCCTGCAGACTCATGTTCAACAGCGCCTGGGCCGTCCGCCAACCGCGCAATGCGGGCTTGGGCGCCGTACCGAGCGCCTGCCAGCACAATCGACGAAAATGCGATACCGACACCCCATAGCGATGCGCCAGAGTCGTGAGTTTTTCACTGTGGGTACCCTGTTCCAGCAGAAAGCGCACAAGCCCGTAACTCTCAGTCTGGCGCAACACACTGGCAAAGGCCTGATAGGCCGTTCCGCCAGCCATCGCCTGTTCGAGGTACCAGCGCTCTAGTGCCTGCTCCGACTGAACCTGGGAAAAAGGCACTGGCAATGCCGCCCAAGGTGCCTGACGATCTCGCGCAGTGATCGGCGCATGGGCCAGATCGATGAACACCTGCAATTTCACCAGCGGTGCCAGGCCAGTTGGCAGGATCGACACACTGCCGTTGACCTCAAATCCGCTGGTGACTGCAATCAGCCCTTCCCAGCCCATCGGTAGGCAGCAGGTCGAGACGCACTGCGCCGGGGCCAGACAAACGGCGATTTGGTTGACACGCAGATGCAACAGCCGCTCACAGGAGCGGGTATTAGAGGCACGTGTGGCGTGTAGTGATTCGATGGGCACGCCAACCTCCTTTGCGTCCTGACGATGTAGGTCGGCAGGATGCGGGGTGGGGCGTGTCGAATCCTGATGTAAATGTGATGAAATCCGGGCTGGCATATGCCTTGCACCGGTTCACGCATCAGCACGCAGGCCAACGGCGGAATGCGTGCCAGGACAACGGCGTCGTCAGCCGCCCCTGCTCATACGGGGTCCGGGACGACGTTTTTTTTGGAAGGTGCGAAATCGATGAACGAACCCTCAATCGGCCCCTTGGCCTGGGTCAATGGCAGCGATGCCCCGGAAAAGACCGAAATCAACCTAGGCTTCATGGCCCTGAGCGACTGCGCTTCGGTGGTGGTCGCTGCCACCCAGGGCTTCGCCCAGCCCTACGGACTGACCTTGAACCTCAAGCGCCAGTCGTCCTGGGCCAACCTGCGGGACAAACTGGTGAGCGGCGAACTCGACGCCGCCCACAGCCTCTACGGCCTTATCTACGCCGTGCACCTGGGCATCGGCGGCGTGGCCCCCACCGACATGGCTGTGCTCATGGGCCTGAACCAGAACGGCCAGAGCATCAACCTCTCCCATGGCTTGCAGGCCGTCGGCGTGACCAGTCCTGAAGCACTGGACCGTCACGTGCACCAAACTCGCCCAAAACTGACCTTCGCCCAGACCTTTCCCACCGGCACCCATGCCATGTGGTTGTACTACTGGCTGGCAAGCCAGGGCATTCATCCGCTGCACGACGTCGACAGCGTCGTGGTGCCGCCGCCGCAAATGGTGGCGCACCTGCAAGCCGGGCGTATCGACGGCTTCTGTGTCGGTGAGCCCTGGGCTGACAGCGCGGTGAAGCAAAACCTCGGTTTTACCCTGGCGACCTCCCAGGCCATCTGGCCAGACCACCCGGAAAAAATCCTCGGCTGTACGCGCGCTTTCGTCGAGCAATACCCCAACACCGCCCGAGCTTTGGTGATGGCGATCCTCGAAGCCAGCCGCTTCATCGACGACAGCGTCGAAAATCGCCGCAGTACCGCGCAATTGCTCTGTGCACCGCAGTACCTCGATGCGCCGTTGTCGTGTATCGAACCACGGCTGCTGGGCGACTATGCCGACGGCCTGGGCAACGAATGGCAAGACCCGCACGCCCTGCGTTTCCATGGGCAGGGGGCGGTCAACTTGCCCTACCTGTCCGATGGCATGTGGTTCATGACCCAGTTTCGTCGCTGGGGGCTGTTGCGCGACGACCCCGATTACCTCGCCGTGGCCCGTCAGGTTCAACAACTAGACTTATACCGAGAGGCTGCCAGCGCCGTCGGTGTTGCCATCCCAGGCAATGAGATGCGCAGCAGCCAATTGATCGACGGCAGGGTCTGGGACGGTTCGGACCCGGCCAGTTATGCCCGCAGCTTCAAGCTGCACGCCATGAGCGACAGCTTGCCTCTACTCGCCAGCCGCTGACAGGAGACTGCAGACATGTTGCGTATCCTGCTGATCAACGACACCGCGAAAAAAGTCGGCCGCTTGAAAGCCGCCCTGACCGAGGCCGGTTTCGAGGTTATCGACGAATCCGGGCTGACCATCGACTTGCCCGAACGCGTCGAAACGGTGCGCCCGGACGTGATCCTGATCGATACCGAGTCACCGAGCCGCGATGTCATGGAGCAAGTGGTGCTGGTCAGCCGTGACCAGCCACGGCCGATTGTGATGTTCACCGACGAACACGACCCCGACGTGATGCGCCAGGCGATCAAGTCCGGGGTCAGTGCCTACATTGTCGAAGGCATTCACGCACAGCGCCTGCAACCGATTCTCGACGTGGCCATGGCGCGTTTCGAAAGCGACCAGGCCCTGCGCGCCCAACTGCACGCCCGTGACCAGCAACTGGCCGAGCGCAAGCGCATCGAGCTGGCCAAGGGGCTGCTGATGAAGATGAAGGACTGCAACGAAGAAGAGGCCTACACCCTGATGCGTCGCCAGGCGATGAGCCGCCAGCAGAAGCTGATCCAGGTGGCGGAGCAGATCATTGCCATGAGTGAGTTGCTTGGCTGAGTTTTTCTGGTGCCGTTGAAGGCCTCTTCGCGAGCAGG
>NZ_APIO01000009.1:0-170107 GCF_000408945.1 Pseudomonas sp. G5(2012) | reverse complement strand
ATCGACCCACCTTCGACCACGGCGCCGGTCGCGGTGAGCGTCAGGCCGGTAGTATCTGGCGAATCGGTGATGGTGGTCACGGCAGGCGTGGTGCTGGGCACCAGGTTCTCAAAATTACCGCCGGTAGCACCAGTAATCGTGGTGCTGACCGTACTGCCATTCACGTACACATCATTGGCCGGTGTCTCAACGACCACGGTACCCGTAGTCTTGCCCGCTTCGATGGTAATGACCGAGCCATTGCTCAAGGTCACGGTCACCGGTGTGCCGGCCGGGTTGGTCAAGGTGGCGGTGTAGGTGATCGACCCACCTTCGACCACAGCGCCGGTCGCGGTGAGCGAAACCCCAGTGGTGTCTGGCGAATCGGTGATGGTGGTCACGGCTGGCGTGGTGCTGGGCACCAGGTTCTCAAAATTGCCGCCGGTAGCACCAGTAATCGTGGTGCTGACCGTGCTGCCATTCACGTAAACATCATTGGCCGGGGTTTCAACGACCACGGTACCCGTGGTCTTGCCCGCTTCGATGGTGATGACCGAGCCATTGCTCAAGGTCACGGTCACCGGCGTGCCAGCCGGGTTGGTCAAGGTGGCGGTGTAGGTGATCGACCCACCTTCGACCACGGCGCCGGTCGCGGTAAGCGTCAGGCCGGTGGTGTCGACGGTGTCGGTGACCTGAGTCACGGCTGGAACCGTTGGAGGAATGACCACTATTGCGCCACCGGTGATGCCGGTGACAGTGACCGAGATCTGGGTCGCATCTTTATAAACGGTGTCGTTCGGCGCGAGCGGAACGTTCACGGTGCCGGTGATTTGACCGGCGGCGACGATGATCACTGCACCATTGGACAGCGTAACGGTCAGGTCGGTCAGGGGCGCCTGGCTCAGGGTCGCGGTGTAGACCAGTACGCCGCCGGCCTCGGTGATTGTCGGGGTGGCGCTCAGGCTCAGTGTCGACTGGAGCGGGTCATTGGCATTCGCATTGTTGTTGGTCGACTGGCCGCCCGGGGTCTCCAGGGTGACCTGCGCCGCGGAATCGAGGCCTTCAGTCGGGAAACCAATGGTTGGGTCTACACGGCCAGCGGTGGCGTCCAGCATCACGAAACTATGGCCACCGCCAGCCGCGCCGCCAGTGCCTGCCGCCGCTGGGCCGGCCGCGGTCGGTTCAAGATCCTTGGTCGGGTCGGCGCCAGCAGCGATGGCTTGCTGCAGTTCTTCAACGGAGGGCGCGGCCTGTGCTGTGGCTGCTGCCAGGTCGGTGCTGGAGTCCGGAGCGCTGCCGCTCCACTGAGTATCGCGGCCCAGATCCAAAGTCCGGCCATCCGCCAACTCGAGCGTAACGGCCCCGGCCGCGCCCGTGTCTACCTGGTCGCCGACATACAGGCGGTCGCCTTCAACGAGCACACGGCGGATGCCCTCCGGGGACACCACGAAAACTTGACCAACAATGTTTTTGACGATGGCCACAACGCTGCTCATTGAAGACTCTCCGGTGACACGTTCAGTTGACTTCCATGACCTGAGAGACAATCGCCTGATCAGTCTGGCCGTGCTTTTAAAACTACTTGAATGAAATATTGACGCGATGGAAGGTCAATTTATTGACTATATTCTTTCGCTATTAACTTTATGCCAAACTATTGACCTTCCTGTGGGCATCCTAAACAATCGTCCCAGTAATGTCACATTGATATTCAAGCGATGACTGCCTCACAGGATGTGACCCAATTCTGAATTTTGACTTTCCGACATACGGCCATTCCGGTTGCCATCATCCGATGCAGCGCCGCTTTCTGCAGTGATTCAAGACAAGCATTCCCCGGGAAATTCCAACTATGCGTTTGCACCTGTTCAAGGCTTTACCCTTCGTCGTTGTCGCCAGTTTTGTTCAGGCTCAGACCCTTCCGCAGGCCATGCAACAGGCGCTGGAAGTCCATCCGGAGATCCAGGCAGGTGTTAACAGTCGATTGGCTGCGGATTATCAGTTAAAAGCGGCCCAGGGGGGATACCTGCCACGGGTCGACCTGCTGGGCGGTTATGGTCGTGAAGGCACTGACAGCGTCACCACTCGAGGTGCTGGCAGCAACAACCACTGGGAAACCTTGAACCGCAGCGAGTCGAACTTGCGCCTCTCGCAAATGGTGTTTGACGGTTATGCAACGTCCAGCGAAGTGGGGCGTCAACAAGCCACCGTGAATGCTCGCGCCTACTCCCTGTTGGGCACTTCGGAGCGAACCGCTCTCACCGTGGCACAGGTGTACCTGGACGTGCTGACGCGGCGCGAATTCGTGCGCCTGGCTGAAGAGAACCTCAAGAGCCATCAACGGATTTACGACCAGATCCAGTTGCGCACCCAGCGCGGTGTCGGCAGCGGTGCGGACCTGGACCAGGCTGAGGCGCGCATGGCTCAGGCGCGCAACAACCTGATTACCGAACAAACCAATCTGGCCGATGCCGAGACCAACTTCCTCAGTGCTGTCGGGCAGATGCCAGACCAGCTGGAACGTCCCGCCCCGTTCCTGGCGCTGTTGCCGGCCAGCCTGAACGAAGCCCGTGCGCAGATGCTGGAAAACAGCCCGATCCTGCGCTCCGCCGAGTCCGATATCGCGGCAGCGGAAAAACAGTATGAAGCCGCCAAGTCGAGCTTCTACCCTCGTTTCGATGCCGAGCTCGGTCGTTCCGCCGACAATGACATCGATGGCCAGAACGGCCACAACAACGAATGGCAGGCCATGCTGCGCATGCGTTTCAACCTGTATGCCGGCGGCAGCAACAAGGCCGACATGGAATCGAAGTCCTACCTGTCCAACCAGGCGCTGGATATTCGCAACAACGCGTTGCGTCAATTGAACGAAGAGCTGGGCCTGGCGTGGAACGCGCAGAACAACGCCAATGCCCAGGTGCCCATCGCCCAGCAATACGTGGACCATAGCACCAGCGTGCGCACGGCCTATCAGCGCCAGTTCAGCCTCGGTGAGCGAACCCTGCTGGACTTGCTCGACAGTGAAAACGAGTTGTTCAACGCTTCGCGCCGTTTGGCGGAGATCAAGAACATTCAGTTATTTACTCAGTATCGAATCAAGGCGACCATGGGCGAGTTGCTCAAGAGCCAGGGAGTGGTCGCACCGTTGGCATCCGTCGTGCAGAACGATGTAAAGCCAAAGGTCCAGCTGCCCGGTATGAACTGAGCAGGATCTTATTGTTCATCCGTTAGCCAAGAGTGCCGAGCGTGGAATCAGAAGCCAGTCGAGTTCATCTCATTCATGACCCACGCGCGTTGCATGACGATCCTTTGCTGGACGGCTTGCTGAGCCTTTGTACGTTGCATCAAAAGCCCGCCAGCGCGGCGATGTTGACCACGGGCCTGCCGTTACCCAAGCAACGCCTGAGCGTCGAATTGTTGCCACGCGCAGCGGCGCGCGCCGGTTTGCAAGGGCGGGTGCTGGTGCGCAAGCTGGACCAGATCCCGGCGATCGCGATGCCGGCACTGTTGCTGCTCAAGGACGGTCGCAGTGCCGTGCTGCTTGGCTGGCAAGGCGACGACCAGGCCCGGTTGTTGCTCAGTGAAAGTGACGGCGGCGAGAGCCTGGTCAGTCGCGAGCTGCTGAACGACGACTACAGCGGCAAGGTGTTCTTTGCTCAACCCCAGCATAAATTCGACGTCAATCACGGCACCCTGATTCCCCGGGCGCGCTCATGGTTTCGCGACACCCTCATGCGTTCGCGCTGGCTTTACGCCGATGCCATCGCCGCCAGCTTCCTGATCAACATCATCGCCATGGCCGCGCCATTGTTCGTGATGAACGTCTACGATCGCGTGGTGCCGAACCAGGCCGAATCGACCCTGTGGGTACTGGCCATCGGCATCACCGGTGCCTACATATTCGACCTGATCCTCAAGAGCCTGCGCAGCCTCTGCCTGGACCTGGCGGGCAAGAAAACCGACCTGATCATCTCGGCGACGTTGTTCGAGCGCATCGTCGGCATGGCCATGAAGTACCGTCCGGCGCGCGTCGGCAGCTTTGCCCAGAACATCCATGAGTTCCAGAGCCTGCGCGATTTTCTTGCGTCGCTGACCCTGACCAGCCTGATCGACCTGCCTTTTACGCTGCTGATCTTCCTGGTCATCGCCATTCTGGGCGGACACCTGGTGTGGATTCCGGTGTTGGCGTTCCCGATTGCCTTGCTGATCGGCTATGCCTTGCAGAAACCCCTGGTGGCCACCATGGAGCGCACCATGGCGCTCGGCGCCGAGCGGCAGTCGAGCCTGATCGAGACCCTTGCAGGGCTTGACGCGGTGAAGGTCAACAACGCTGAGAGCGAGCGCCAGTATCAGTGGGAGCAAACCATCGGTACCCTCAGTCGCCTTGAGTTGCGGGTGAAAATGCTGTCTGGCCTGGCGATGAATATCACCTTGCTGATCCAGCAACTGGCCGGCGTGATCATGATCGTCTTTGGTGTGTACCAGATCATCGCCGGCAACCTGAGCATGGGTGGCCTGATTGCCTGCTACATGCTCAGCGGTCGCGCACTCAGCCCGCTGGCGTCGTTGTCCGGCCTGCTGACACGCTACCAGCAGGCGCGTGTCACCATGACCTCGGTCGACCAGATGATGGAATTGCCCCAGGAGCGTAATTTCGAAGAACGCCCCTTGAGCCGCAAGGTGCTGCAAGGTGCCATCGAATGCCGCCAGCTGAATTTCACCTACCCGGACCAGCAAAACCCGGCGCTGAAAAACATCAATCTCACGATCAAGCCGGGCGAGAAGATCGGCATCATCGGTCGCAGCGGCTCGGGCAAGAGCTCCCTGGCCAAGCTGGTCGTGGGCCTTTATCAGCCCGATGAAGGTGCGCTGTTGGTTGACGGTGTGGACATCCGTCAGATCGACGTCAGCGAACTGCGCCACAACATTGGCTACGTGCCTCAGGATATCCAGCTACTCGCCGGTACGCTGCGCGACAACCTGGTCTCGGGTGCACGCTATGTAGAAGACGAAATGGTGCTGCAAGCCGCTGAACTGGCAGGCGTTCATGAGTTCGCCCGCTTGCACCCGCAGGGCTACGAACTGCAAGTCGGTGAGCGAGGGCAGAACCTGTCCGGCGGTCAGCGCCAGAACGTGGCCCTGGCCCGTGCATTGCTGCTCAACCCGCCGGTCCTGCTGCTCGATGAGCCAACCAGCGCCATGGACAACACCGGCGAAGAACGCCTCAAGCAACGGCTCGCCGCGGTGGTTGAAAACAAGACCGTGGTGCTGGTGACGCACCGTGCTTCGCTGCTGTCGCTGGTCGATCGCCTGATCGTCATCGACCGTGGGCAGATACTCGCCGATGGCCCGAAAGCCGTCGTGATGGAAGCGTTGAAGAAGGGGCAGATCAGTGTTGCTTAAGTCCGGCCTCAAAGGCTCCATCCGCCGTTACTTCAAAGGTTCCGACTCGCTTAGGGACCAGCCTCTGCCCGAGGTCAACAAGGCGCTTATCGAAGACGCCCCGCGCGTGGTGCGGCTGACCATCTGGACAATTATCGCCTTCTTCGTCTTCCTGATGCTCTGGGCCAACTTTGCGGTCATTGACGAAGTGACCAAGGGCGACGGCAAGGCGATTCCTTCCTCCAAGATTCAAAAGATCCAGAACCTTGAGGGCGGTATCGTCGCCGAGTTGTTCGTCAGTGAGGGGCAGATCGTCGAGGCCGGCGCGCCACTGATCCGCCTGGACGATACGCGGTTCGCCTCTAACGTCGGCGAAACCGAAGCCGACCGGCTATCGATGTTGCTTCGGGTGGAACGCTTGAGTGCTGAAGTCGATGACCGTCCGCTGAATTTTCCGTCTGACGTCTTGAAAGCGGTTCCCGGTCAGGCCGCGAGCGAAGAATCCCTGTACATCAGCCGTCGCCAGCAACTGCAGGATGAAATCGGCGGTTTGCAGGAGCAGTTGATCCAGCGTCAGCAAGAACTGCGCGAATTTACCTCCAAACAGTCCCAGTACCGCACTGCGCTGGGGTTGCAGCGCCAGGAAATCAACATGTCCGAGCCGCTGGTGGCCCAGGGTGCCGTTTCGCCCGTGGAAGTACTGCGACTCAAGCGCGCCGAGGTTGAAACCCGCGGGCAACTGGATGCCACCACCCTGGCGATCCCGCGTGCGGAGTCGGCGATCAAGGAAGTGGCGCGCAAGATCGAAGAGACCCGTGGAAAATTCCGCAGCGAGGCACTGACCCAGCTCAATGAAGCGCGCACTGACCTGAACAAGGCCCAGGCCACCGGCAAGGCGCTGGAGGATCGCGTGAGCCGGACAATGGTCACATCGCCGATGCGCGGCATCGTCAACAAGCTTCTGGTGAACACCATCGGGGGTGTGATTCAGCCAGGCAGTGACCTGGTGGAAATCGTTCCGCTGGACGATACCTTGCTGGTGGAAGCCAAGATCCGCCCACAAGATATCGCCTTCCTGCACCCTGGTCAGGAGGCGACAGTGAAATTCACCGCCTATGACTACACCATCTACGGTGGGCTCAAGGCCAGGCTCGAGCAGATCGGCGCGGACACCATCACCGACGAAGACAAGAAGACCACCTACTACGTCATCAAGCTGCGCACGGAGCGCAGCCACCTGGGGACGGATGAAAAGCCCCTGTTGATCATTCCGGGCATGGTGGCGTCGGTGGATATCATCACAGGCAAGAAGACCGTTCTGAGTTACCTGCTCAAACCGATCATCCGGGCTCGCGCCGAGGCATTGCACGAGCGGTGATTCGTTGGTACGGCTGATTGGCCTCTTCGCTGGCAAGCCAGCTCCCACCGGATCACGCGGTCCCTTGTAGGAGCTGGCTTGCCAGCGAAGGGGCCGCAAGGCTATTACAAGATTCAAGACCGCCTTTGCCGGCAAGCCGGCTCCTACAAAGGAGCGGCATCTCAAAAGCCATATCGTTATTCGTTAACGGTATTTAAATTTCAATTCTTATATCTATAAAGTCACTCTCCTGCGTACCTGCCGACCAATCGGCGCGCCGCACGACACGAACCAACACGGGACCTCCGTGAGTTTCTGATCGACGCGCGCGCCTTTGAGCGCGCCGTGCGTGGGAGTGATTTATGTCTGCAGCTTCACCATCGCCAAGCATCGCGCCACAATCTTTCGACATCCGCCCGTTCAGCGGTGCGGTGGGCGCCGAAATCATCGGCCTCGATTTGTCCCGCCCGGTCAATGACCAGGACTTCGCGCGCATTCACCGCGCGCACCTGGATCATCACGTGGTGGTGTTCCGCGACCAACGCATTACCCCCGAGCAGCAAATCGATTTCAGCCGCCGTTTCGGTGTGCTGCAGATCCATGTGCTCAAGCAATTCCTGCTGGCCGGGCACCCGGAAATCCTCATCGTTTCCAACATCATCGAAAACGGCCAATCCATCGGCCTGGGGGACGCCGGCAAGTTCTGGCACTCCGACCTTTCCTATAAGGAACTGCCAAGCCTGGGCTCAATGCTGCATGCCCAGGAACTGCCGTCCGAAGGCGGCGACACGCTATTTGCCGACATGCACAAAGCCTGGGACAGCCTGCCCGAGGCATTACGCAAAGCCGTTGAAGGTCGCTCGGCGGCGCACTCCTATACGGCGCGCTACAGCGAGACAAAATTCGAAGGCAATTGGCGCCCGACCCTGACCCCGGAACAACTGGCCCAGGTTGCCGAAGTCATTCACCCGGTGGTGCGTACCCACCCGGAAAACGGCCGCAAGGCGCTGTTCGTCAGCGAGGGTTTTACTACCCGTATCGTTGGCTTGCCGGAAGACGAGAGCAAGCAATTGCTCGACGAGCTCTACGCCCACAGCGTGTTGCCGCAAAACATCTACCGCCACCAGTGGCAGCCCCATGACCTGGTGTTCTGGGACAACCGATCGCTGATCCACCTCGCCGCCGGATGCCCCAGCCATCTGCGCCGCAAGCTGTATCGCACCACCATCCAGGGCGACGCGCCTTTCTGATTTGTCGGAGATTTGACCATGTCCAAACGTCTACCCTTTGCACCGCTGGCCGCGGCAATCGGCCTGGGGTTCAGCCTGATCGCCGGCAGCCTGGTCGCACCGACCGTGGCCCAGGCCGAAGGTGAAATACGCATCGCCGAACAGTTCGGCATCGTTTACCTGCTGCTCAACGTGGTGCGCGATCAGAACCTGATCGAGAAGTACGGCAAGCAGCAAGGCATCGACATCAAGGTCGACTGGACGCAGCTCTCCGGTGGTGCCGCGGTCAACGATGCGCTGCTCTCCGGCTCCATCGATATCGCGGGTGCCGGCGTCGGCCCGCTGCTGACCATCTGGGACCGCACCCACGGCAAGCAGAACGTCAAGGCCGTGGCCTCCCTGGGCAACTTCCCGTACTACCTGGTCAGCAACAATCCCAAGGTCAAGACCATTGCCGACTTCACCGAAAAGGACCGTATCGCGGTACCGGCGGTGGGCGTGTCGGTGCAGTCGCGCTTCCTGCAATATGCCGCCGCCAAGCAGTGGGGCGACAAGGAATTCAATCGCCTCGACAAATACACCATCGCCGTGCCGCACCCGGATGCCACGGCAGCGTTGATCGCCGGCGGTACCGAGCTGAGCGGGCACTTCTCCAACCCGCCATTCCAGGATCAGGCGCTGGCCAATCCAAACGTGCATGTGGTGCTCAACACCTATGATTTGCTGGGCCCGAACTCGCCGACTGTGTTGTTCGCCACCGAAAAATTCCGCAATGAAAACCCGAAAACCTACAAAGCCTTCATCGACGCGCTGACTGAAGCGGCGACCTTTGCCCAGAACGATAAGGGCGCGGCAGCGGACACCTACATTCGCGTCACCAAGGCCAAGATCGACCGCGCCGAGCTGCTGAAAATCATCGACAACCCGCAGTTCGAATTCAGCGTCACGCCGAAAAATACCTACCCCCTGGCCGAGTTCCTCTACCGCGTGGGCGCGATCAAAAACAAACCGGATTCGTGGAAGGACTACTTCTTCCAGGACGCCAAACCGCTGCAAGGGAGCTGACCGACATGAACGCCCCTTTGCAAGGCCACACGGTCAGCAAACCGAACGCCTGCGCCCAAGCGCTGCTGTCGGTCGATAACGTCAGCCTGGAATACCGCACGCCCCAGCGGGTGGTGCGTGCCACGCACCAGGTCAGCTTCGAGGTCGACCCTGCGGATCGCTTTGTGCTTCTTGGGCCGTCCGGGTGCGGCAAGTCGACATTGCTCAAGGCTGCCGCGGGATTCATCCAGCCAGTCGAAGGCGAGATCCGTCTGCAAGGCCAGCGCGTCCATGCGCCAGGGCCTGACCGGATCGTGGTGTTCCAGGAATTCGATCAACTACCACCGTGGAAAACCGTCAAGCAGAACGTGATGTTCCCGCTGCTGGCTTCTAAAACCCTCAAGCGCAATGAGGCCGAAGAACGGGCGTTGCACTACCTGGACAAGGTCGGTCTGGCGGCGTTTGCCGATGCCTATCCGCACACCCTGTCAGGCGGCATGAAGGCGCGGGTTGCCATCGCCCGGGCCTTGGCGATGCAGCCGAAAATCCTCTTGATGGACGAACCCTTCGCCGCGCTCGACGCCCTGACCCGACGCAAAATGCAGGAAGAATTGCTGCTGCTCTGGGAGGAGGTGCGCTTCACACTGCTGTTCGTCACGCACTCCATCGAGGAGGCGTTGGTGGTGGGCAATCGCATCCTGCTGCTGTCGCCGCATCCGGGGCGCGTGCGTGCCGAAGTCCACAGCCATCAGTACGACTTGCACAGCCTGGGCGGCGTGGCATTCCAGGAGTCGGCGCGGCGCATCCATCGCTTGTTATTCGATGAAGGCCAGTCGCCGGGAACCGAGCGCGAGCTGGATTTCGCCGACATCCGCATTGCTTATTGAGCCAGTTTGAGAGGAGGGCCCGATGAGCCATTTATCATCCCCGCGTGAAGAGTTCGAAACGGTTTTGCAGCCACTCACCAGCGTACCGCTGGAACGCGAACTGCCGCTTGGCCAACGCCTGTGGCAACAGGGTTGGCTGCGCAAAAGCCTGATCCTGATTTTGCTCGCCGTACTCTGGGAAGCCGTTGCCCGTTATCAGAACAACGATCTGCTGCTGCCAAGTTTTGTGCAGACCACGCATGCGCTGTACGACGGCCTGCTCAGCGGCGAATTGCTGGGTAAAGTGTGGATTTCCCTGGTGGTGCTGCTCAAGGGCTACCTGATCGGCATCGTCCTGGCCTTCGCCCTGACCACCTTGGCGGTGTCGACGCAATTGGGCCGCGACCTGCTCAGCACCCTGACCTCGATGTTCAACCCGTTGCCGGCGATTGCCCTGCTGCCGTTGGCGTTGCTGTGGTTCGGACTGGGGCAGAACAGCCTGATCTTCGTACTGGTGCATTCGGTGCTCTGGGCCCTGGCGCTCAATACCTACGCAGGCTTTCTCGGCGTCTCGGAAACCCTGCGCATGGCCGGGCGCAACTACGGCCTCAAGGGCCTGCGCCTGGTGCTGTTCATCCTGATCCCGGCGGCGCTGCCATCGATCCTCGCCGGCTTGAAAATCGGCTGGGCCTTTGCCTGGCGCACGTTGATCGCTGCCGAACTGGTGTTTGGCGCGACCAGTGGCAAGGGTGGGTTGGGTTGGTACATCTTCCAGAACCGTAATGAGCTGTACACGGACAAGGTGTTTGCCGGGTTGGCGGTGGTGATTCTGATTGGGTTGCTGGTTGAGAATCTGGTGTTTGATACGTTGGAGCGGGTGACGGTGAAGCGGTGGGGGATGCAGCGCTGATCCGTTGAGTCTGCCTGTCAATGATTTGCTAGCATTGCGCCTGAATCAATCCTGATAAGGCATGCGTGCTCTCCATGCAACTACCAGATATGAACCTGTTGGTCGCCCTCGACGCCTTGCTCGACGAGGGCAGTGTGGTGGGCGCCGCGCGGCGAATGAATCTCAGCCCGGCGGCCATGAGCCGCACCCTGACGCGTATCCGCGAAGCCATCGGTGATCCGATCCTGGTGCGAGCCGGCCGTGGTCTGGTGCCGACGCCAAAGGCACTTGAATTACGCGAGCAGGTACGCGACGTAGTAGAGCAGGCCGCGCACTTGTTCCACTCGGCCAGGGTTGTGGACCTGGGCAGCCTGCGCCGGCGCTTCAGTATTCGGGCCAACGATTTTTTCATCGGCATCTATGGCGGCAAGCTGTTCGACACCATGGAGCGTCAGGCCCCGCACTGCGAATTACGTTTTGCGCCAGAGGGCGATGGCGATGATGAGGCCTTGCGAGAGGGTCGCATCGATCTGAGCGTCAGCAACAACCGGCCGTTGATGCCGGAAGTGAAGGTGCAGAATCTGTTCTCCACCCAGTTTGTCGGCCTGGTGCGCGAGGATCACCCCTTGCTCGATCAAGAAATCACCGCAGAACGTTTTGCTGGCTATTCACATATCAGCATGTCCCGTCGCGGGATCGCTCGCGGGCCGATCGATGCGGCGCTCAACGCCCTGGGCCTGGAGCGGCGAGTGGCGGTGATTGCGCCAAGTTTCCACGCGGCGATGTTTGCCTTGCCCGATTCCGACCTGATTCTGCCGGTGCCCAGGGAGACGCTGTTGAGCGTGCGTCGACTGGGGCTGAAATTACGCTCGTTCACCTTGCCCATTCCATTGCCGACCATCGTGCTTAACCAGGCCTGGCACCCGCGCTTCGACAATGACCCCGCTCACCGCTGGCTGCGTGAAACGCTGAAAGCTTGCTGTGACGAGACGTGGTTGGCAGCGCAACCGGTGGTGAGTTGAACGAATGAACCTGTGGGAGCGAGCCTGCTCGCGATAGCGGGGTGTCAGTCAACGGTGATGGTGAATGTTACAACCCTTTCGCGAGCAGGCTCGCTCCCACAGGTTCTGCAGCATTGCGTGTAACGCACTTATAACCTGTCGATAAGTCAGTTTTCGTCAGGTCACACGCTTCATAGAATGTTTCGGACTTCAAATCCCGGAGCTCGCAACAATGACTTCCCTCACGGTCACGGCACCTCTCGCCGCGACCATCCCGACGGCCGCCACACCACCGGTTTTCGGCCCGCGGATCATCATCGGCCTGGTTGGCGTGTTGCTGGCAGTGCTGGTGTCGGGCCTGAACGAGATGGTGACCAAGGTTGCCCTGGCCGATATCCGTGGCGGGTTGGCCATCGGTTACGACGAAGGCACCTGGCTAGTCGCTTGCTATGCCGCGACCTCGGTGGCTGCCATGGCGTTTGCGCCTTGGTGTGCCGTCACGTTCTCGCTGCGGCGCTTCACCCTTTACGCCATCAGTGCCTTCACGCTGTTGGGGGTTTTGTGCCCGCTGGCGCCGAACTACGAAAGCCTGCTGGTCCTGCGCACGTTGCAGGGGCTGGCCGGTGGCGCGCTGCCGCCGATGCTGATGACCGTTGCCCTGCGTTTTCTGCCAGCCAACGTAAAGCTCTACGGATTGGCTGGTTATGCCCTGACGGCCACTTTCGGCCCGGGCCTGGGCACGCCACTGGCAGGCCTCTGGACCGAGTATGTGGGCTGGCAGTGGACCTTCTGGCAAGTGGTCGTACCCTGCTTGATTGCCCTGGTCGCGGTTGCCTACGGCATACCCCAGGACCCGCTGCGGCTGGAGCGTTTCAAACAGTTCAACTGGCGTGGTTTGCTGTTGGGTTTTCCGGCGATCTGCATGCTGGTGATTGGCATCTTGCAGGGCAATCGGCTGGATTGGTTCGAGTCGAGCCTGATTGTTGGATTGCTGGTGGGCGGTACGCTGTTGCTGGTGCTGTTTTTGATCAACGAGTGGTCGCAGCCGATTCCGTTTTTCAAGATGCAGATGCTCGGCATCCGCAATCTGTCGTTCGCGCTGGTCACCCTGGCCGGCGTGCTGGTGGTGTTGCTGGCGGTGGTGATCATTCCTTCCAGCTATCTGGCGCAGGTTCAGGGGTATCGCCCGGTACAAACTGCACCCATCACCCTGTTGGCGGCGCTCCCGCAATTGATAGCGCTGCCGTTGGTCGCTGCGCTGTGCAACCTGCGCTGGGTCGATTGCCGCTGGGTATTGGGGATCGGCCTGAGCATGCTGGTGTTGTCCTGCATCGGCGGTTCGCAGTTGACCTCGGCGTGGATTCGCGACGAATTCTATGTCCTGCAACTGCTGCAGATCTTCGGTCAACCCATGGCGGTCCTGCCGCTGCTGATGCTCTCGACTGGCAGCATCAACCCCATGGACGGGCCGTTTGCGTCGTCCTGGTTCAACACCGTGAAAGGCCTGGCAGCAGTGGTCGCCACCGGCGTGCTGGAAACCCTGACCACGCAGCGCCTGCATTTTCACTCGACCATGCTGGTGGACCGTCTCGGCAACTCTCCCCTGGTCGACAGCGACGCCCCGGGCCTTGCCCACCGGCTGCATGAGCAGGCCGTGGTGCTGGCCGCCTCGGACCTTTACCTGTGCATGGCCGGCGTCGCATTGGCGCTGATCCTGCTGATTTTCTGGCTGCCGACGCGGATCTATCCGCCCCGTGCGCCGACTTGAACGCATCACTGAAACAGAAGGTTTTCATGACGACTCAATCCAAGCAAAAAGTAGCTGTTGGCGTCGCCGTCGTGATCGCGACGGGCGTACTGATTTATCTGCTGGCGCCCGGCCTGTTTGGCCAGCGCACAGAGCAGAGCACCAATGATGCCTATGTCTCGGCTGACTACACACTGGTGGTGCCGCGCGTTGCCGGATTCATCAAGCAAGTGCTGGTGGAAGACAACCAGCAGGTCAAGGCCGGGCAACTGCTGGCGCTGATCGATGATCGCGACCTGCGCGCCGCCGCCGAAGCGGCCGCCGCCGAAGCCGTGGTGGCTCAGGCGCAACTGCAAAATGCCCGGGCGACGCTTGAGCGTCAGGCCTCGGTGATCGCCCAGGCACAGGCACAGGTAGTGTCCGCCAAGGCTGAAATAGCCTTCGCTCAACATGAACTGAACCGATACGACCACCTGGCCGGGGTCGGTGCCGGCACGGTGCAGAATGCTCAGCAAGCGCGCACGCGCATCGATCAGGCTACTGCCCGGTTGGCCAATGTCACGGCGGTGCTGGCGGCGGAGCGCAAGCAGGTGGATATCCTTACGGCCCAGCGTGACGGAGCAGAAGGTGGGTTGAAACGGGCGCAGGCAAAGCTGGAAATCGCCAGTTACGAACTGTCTTACACACGTATTACCGCGCCGCAGGATGGCATGGTCGGTGAGCGCGCGTTGCGTGTCGGGGCCTATGTCACGCCGGGCAGCAAACTGCTCGCCGTGGTACCGCTGGCGCAAGCCTATGTGGTGGCCAACTTCCAGGAAACCCAACTGACGAATGTGCAGCCAGGGCAGGACGTGCAGGTGCGTGTCGACACCTTTGGCGGCGCAGCGCTGAACGGCCGGGTCGAGAGCATCGCACCGGCCACCGGCGTGACCTTTGCTTCAATCAAGCCGGATAACGCGACGGGCAACTTCACCAAGGTGGTGCAGCGGATTCCGGTGAAGATCGTGCTGGAACCGGGTCAGCCGTTAGCCGAACGGTTGCGGGTGGGGATGTCGGTGGAGGCGAGTATCGATACGGCTGGTGCGAAGGCCAATGAGGTTGCGCAGCGATGAGTATCTTCGTTGATTGCGATCCCCTGTGGGAGCGAGCCTGCTCGCGAAGAGGCCATCCGTCTCGACTCACCCTTTGTGCCTTGCTCGTGATGAGCCTGTCAGCCTGCACCGTAGGCCCGGACTTCCAAAAACCTCAGGCACAGCAAGTCACCGAGTGGGCGAAACCATCCAAGGCCGCCGCCAGCCAGGCCAGTGAGGAGACGATGAACGAACGCTGGTGGCAAGTGTTCAACGATCCGCAACTCTCGGCCCTCACTCAACGTGCCCTGAGCGACAACCTTGACCTGAAACTCGCCAGCAGCCGCTTGCAACAAAGCCGTGCTTTACGCCAGGTGATCACCGCCGACCGCTATCCGAATACCGCCGCCACGGGTAGTTACGCCCGTAAACGCAACAGCGGCGAAGGCCTGAGCGATCCGTCGGGGCACAACGGCAATTCTGCATTCAGTCTCTGGGATGCCGGCTTCTCCGCCTCTTGGGAGCTGGATTTCTGGGGTCGCGTGCGCCGCGAAACCGAGGCCGCCGATGCCACCGTGGAAGTCGCCGAAAACGACCGTCGCGGTGTGCTGTTGTCGGTGCTGGCGGAAACCGCTCAGGACTACATTCAACTGCGCGGAGTGCAGAACACCCGTGCCGTTACCGAACAGAACCTCGAGGTCGCTCGGCACAGCCTGAAACTTTCGCAGCTGCGCCTGGCTGATGGTGTCGCAACGGACCTTGATGTCGCCGAAGCCGCCGCCCAGGTCGCGGCCATCGAGTCGCGCCTGCCAGCACTGGAGCAGCGCCAGGCCCAACTGATCAACGCCTTGAGCCTGTTGATGGGGGAACCTCCCCAGGCGCTGGCGGCCGAGTTATCCACTGACGCGCCGGTGCCGCAAACGCCGCGCCAGGTTGCCATCGGCCTGCCTTCGCAACTGGCCGAGCGCCGCCCGGACATTCGCCAGGCCGAAGCCCGCCTGCATGCCGCGACCGCGAGCATCGGCGTGGCCAAGGGGGATTTTTATCCACGGATTACCCTGTCAGGCAGCGTCGGTTCGCAAGCCATGCAACTGAGCGATTTCGGTTCCTGGGGTTCACGCACGTTCGGCATCGGCCCGCAATTCAGCCTGCCGCTGTTCGACGGCGGCCGCCTGCGCGGCGTGCTGAACCTGCGCGAAGCCCAGCAACAGGAAGCGGCCATCGCCTATCAGCAAACCGTCTTGCGCGCCTGGCATGAAATCGACGACCAATTGAGCGCTTACAACGCCAGCCAACTGCGCCGCGACAGCCTCGCCGAAGCGGTACGCCAGAACCGTATCGCCCTGCAAACCGCGCAACAGCAATATGTCGAGGGCGTGGTGGACTTCGTCAACGTCCTTACCGTGCAAGGCGCATTGCTGGCGACCCAGGAGCAATGGGTGGAGAGTTCCACCGGCGTGTCGCTGGCAGCAGTCGGGTTGTACAAGGCACTGGGTGGCGGATGGGAGTCGGTTTATCCGCTGGCGGCGCAACGCTGACTCAAGGTTTAGCCGACAGATCCGCCATGCCCTTGAGCAATTCGATCGGCAACGGGAAGACAATGGTCGAACTCTTGTCCCCGGCGATCGAACTCAGCGTCTGCATATAACGCAGCTGCATGGCGCCGGGTTGGCGGCCGAGCATTTCGGCGGCTTGCATGAGTTTTTCCGACGCCTGCAATTCGCCTTCCGCATGGATCACCTTGGCCCGGCGTTCGCGTTCCGCTTCTGCTTGTCTGGCGATAGCGCGGATCATCGATTCGTTGAGGTCCACGTGCTTGATTTCGACATTGGCAACCTTGATGCCCCAAGCGTCGGTCTGGGCGTCGAGAACTTGCTGGATGTCGATGTTCAGTCGTTCTCGCTCAGCCAGCAGTTCATCAAGTTCGTGTTTACCGAGCACCGCACGCAAGGTGGTTTGCGCCAGCTGGCTGGTGGCCATGAGAAAATCTTCGACCTGGATGATTGCCTTCTGTGGATCAAGTACTCGAAAGTACAGCACTGCATTGACTTTGACCGAGACGTTATCGCGGGTGATAACATCTTGCGTCGGGACGTCGAGGACGATGGTGCGCAAGTCGACCCGGACCATTTGCTGGATCACCGGAATCAGCAGGATCAGGCCGGGGCCCTTGACCTGCCAGAAGCGTCCGAGCTGGAACACCACCCCACGCTCGTACTCGCGCAGGATGCGGAACGTCGCCCCCGCCAGTGCGATCAGCAGTAGCAGCAGCGCGACAAAACCGATTTGCAGACCCATGGCTAACCTCCAACCGTTACCGCGTCAGCCGCGGCCACTTCCAGCAACAATCCCTTGCGCGCCACCACCCGGACCTTTTGCCCGACCTGCAATGGCTGGGCGCTCGATACCTGCCAGTGTTCGCCCTGTAGATGCACCCAGCCCAGACACGCATCGCCGGCCTGCAAAGACAGCACCGGGGTCACGCTGCCCAACAGGCCGGCGTCACCGCTGACGGTGTGGCGCGGTCGGGTCTTGAGGGCGCGGATCAACAGGAATATCAAGAGCAGCGCGCTGAGCAGTCCCAGGCCGATCATCAACGGCACGGGCAGTTCGGCATTGGTCAGGATCACTGCGCCGATCACGAACATCACGATTCCGCCCAGACCGATCACGCCATAGTTGGGCAGCGCCGCCTCGGCGATTAAAAAAGCGATACCGAAAGTGATCAGCCAGATCCCCGCGGGATTGGAACCGGGCAGTTCGGCGGTGTCCGCAGCGATGGCGACTCCGCTCAATGCCAACAGCAACGCAAGCGCACAACAACGAATGTTCACGTGACCCTCCGGGAGAGTCGCAGGTGGTTCTGTATACAGTCTAGTTGAGCTGCTGATTGTATGAATTTTGCTCAGTTGTCGACCTGTCCGATGGGCGGAATTCCCGCTGGTTTGCCCCAGCGGGCCTAGACTTTTACTACGTACAAAAGTGTTAACCATCGTCCGCCAGGCGTTTTTGCGGACACCGAGGTGCATCATGCGTATGGCAAGAACCGTGCAGAAAAGCCTGGAGCAGGCTCAATGCGAATATGACATCGTCACCCATCCCCACTCGGCCAGCAGCCTCGAAACCGCACGGGTGGCGGGTATTCCTGCAGAACGGGTGGCCAAGTCGGTCATTCTTGACGACCACCACGGGCATTACCTGATGGCCGTGCTTCCCGCCAGCCGTCACCTGGACTTGAGCAAAGTGCGCAGCACCGGTGAATGGCAGGTTTCCCGCGAGAGCAACCTTCCGCATCTGTTTGAAGACTGCGAACGCGGGGCCGTGCCGGCCCTGGGCGAAGCCTATGGACTTGACGTTGTCATCGACCCGCTGCTGACTCGACAGAAAGACATCTATCTGGAAGCCGGCAATCACATCAACCTGCTGCACATGGACATGCCGCAATTCCTGAAAATGGTGCCCCATGCAGAGGTGCGGGAGTTGAGTCATTGAGGATCGTTTCGTCAATGCTGTCGTCTTCACGAGCGGGCTCGCTCCCACAAGGTGAACGCCTTCCCTGTGGGAGCGAGCCTGCTCGCGATTGACCGCGCAGCGGTCCCTTTATCAGTTTTACTGGAGCCCGACATGGAAAACCCAACCCACAATCTTCCCTCCCTGTTCAAGCAACTCGGCCTGCCTGACGACGCCGAGAGTATCGACAAATTCATCACCACCCACTCACCGCTCAAACCGGACCTGCACCTGGCGGATGCTTTTTTCTGGAACCCGAGCCAGGCGGATCTGTTGCGCAATGAAATTCTGGAAGACGCCGATTGGGCGGAGGTGGTGGATCAGCTGGATGTGATGTTGAGGAAGGGGAGGGGAATGTAAAAAGCCGAAGATTTGTTTCAAAACTTGACTGAAAATCCCTTCCAATGCCATATTGATAGTTAGCAAACTAACAGTGTGTTTTCCCTCGTGCCGAATAACCTCGACGCTCTGCAAATGAACATCAGCAGCACCATGGTGGTGGCCGCCCGGCACTGGCGCAAAATCTGCCAGTCCACCCTGGCCAACTATGGAATTTCCGAAGCTTGTGCCGTCCCGTTACTGATGATCGGGCGTCTAGGCGAGGGCGTGCGGCAGGTGACGGTGGCGCAGGCGGCGGGGATGGAAAGCCCGTCCCTGGTACGTTTGCTCGATCAGTTGTGCCATGGCGGTTACGTCTGCCGCACCGCAGACGCCCAGGACCGGCGCGCCAAATGCCTGAGCCTGACCGCTACCGGTCGGACCCTGGTGCAAGCCGTCGAGGTTGAGTTGGTGCGTTTGCGTCATGAAGTCCTCGAAGGCATCGATCCGGCAGATCTTGAAGCGACGCTGCGCGTATTGAAGGCCTTCGAGTCGGCCAGTCATTTGCCGGTAACCAGCCCTTGAACGGTTTCTTTTCCGGTATGCCCCCGGCCCGGGACTGGTTCTACGGAGTACGCACCTTCGCGGCCTCGATGATCGCGCTGTATATCGCCTTGCTCATGCAAATGCCGCGTCCTTATTGGGCGATGGCCACGGTGTATATCGTTTCCAGCCCGTTTGTCGGCCCCACCAGTTCCAAGGCGTTGTACCGCGCAGTCGGCACTTTTCTGGGCGCCGCTGCGGCGGTCCTGTTCGTGCCGATGTTCGTGCAGAGTCCTTATGTGCTGGTGCTGGTCATCGCACTGTGGACCGGGATTTTGTTGTTCCTGTCCATGCATTTGCGCACCGCGAACAATTACGCCCTGATGCTGGCCGGCTACACCTTGCCTTTGATCGCCCTGCCGGTAGTGAATAACCCGTTGGCAGTGTGGGACGTGGCCGAAGCGCGCACAGAAGAAATTTTCCTCGGCATCGCCGTCGCTGCGGTGGTCGGTGCGATGTTCTGGCCGCGACGGCTGGCGCCGGTGTTCAACGATTCGGTGAGCAAGTGGTTTGCCGACGCGTCGAATTACAGCACGTGCTTTCTCGCCCGCAACGTGCAGTCCGAGGAGGTCAGCGCCTTGCGCGCCTCGATGGTCGCCACGTTCAATACCCTGGAACTGATGATCGGTCAGTTGCCCCACGAAGGCGCGCGTCCGCAAACAGTGCGCAACACCAAGGAGTTGCGCGGACGGATGATTCACCTGTTGCCAGTGATCGATGCCCTCGACGATGCGCTCTACGCGCTGGAAAGGCGCACCCCTGAGCTGGTGGACAAGTTCGCGCCATTGCTGGCCGCTGCCACTGAATGGCTCGATCACAAGAATGCTGATCCCGAGCGTTGGCAAGCGCTCAAAGACCAACTCGAAGCGCTGCAGCCCAGCACCGAAGTGCTGGATGATCGCAAGCAACTGCTGTTCTCCAACGCCCTTTATCGCCTCGGCGAGTGGGTCGATTTGTGGCAGGACTGTCGCAGCCTGCAACACGCGATCCAGTGCGAAAGCCAGGACAGTTGGCGTGCGGTCTATCGGCATTGGCGCCTGGGGCGCCTGACCCCCTTTCTGGATCGTGGGCTGATGCTCTATTCCGCCGCTTCCACCGTCGCGGCGATCATTGTCGCCTCGGTGCTGTGGATTCTGCTGGGCTGGACCGATGGCGGCAGTGCAGTGATCCTGGCGGCCGTGGCGTGCAGCTTCTTTGCCTCGATGGATGACCCGGCACCGCAGATCTACCGATTCTTTTTCTGGACGGCGATGTCGGTGGTATTCGCCAGCCTTTACCTGTTTCTCGTCCTGCCCAATCTGCATGATTTCCCGATGCTGGTGCTGGCCTTCGCCGTACCGTTCATCTGCATCGGCACACTGACGGTCAAGCCGCAGTTTTACCTGGGCATGTTGCTGACGCTGGTCAATACCTCGTCGTTCATCAGTATTCAGGGCGCCTACGACGCGGACTTCCTCAGTTTCGCCAACTCCAACCTGGCTGGACCGGTGGGCTTGCTGTTCGCGTTCGTCTGGACCCTGATCGCCCGGCCGTTCGGTGCGGAGCTTGCGGCCAAACGCCTGACCCGTTTCGCCTGGCGCGACATTATCAGCCTCACTGAGCCGGCCACGCTGGCCGACCATCGACGCCTGGGCGTGCAGGTCCTGGATCGACTGATGCAGCATCTACCGCGGCTGGCGGTGACCGGCCAGGACACCGGCATCGCCTTGCGCGAAGTTCGTGTGGCGCTGAACCTGCTTGACCTGCTGGCTTATACGCCGCGGGTTCACGGCGTTCCGCAGGCATTGCTGCGTCAGGTAGTGGCCGAGGTCGGCGAATACTTCAAGGCCTGCCTCAAGGCCGGCGAACGCCTGCCGGCGCCGAGTCCGTTGCTGATGACCCTCGACCGAACGCGCCGAGCGTTGGGCGGCGCGGGTGATGAAGAAACCCGCTTGCACCTGTTGCACGCCTTGAGCGGCTTGCGCCTGGCGTTGTTGCCCGGCGTCGAGTTCGTCGGATCTGCCGAGCCCGAAGAACCGCTTCCCCATGGCATCGATGGAGCGCCTTTATGATCGGTGATCTGGATATCAGCGGGGTGTTTTTGCCTACGCTGCTGGTGCTGATGGGCATTACCTATGTGTTGTACCTGTTGGTGCACGGGGTGCTGACGCGCCTGCACTTTTACCGTCTGGTCTGGCACCGGGCATTGTTTAACGTGGCTCTCTACGCCTTGCTGCTTGGCGCCGTGGATTCACTCAGTCGATACCTGATGACATGAAAAAGCCGTTTCTAACCCTTGGTCGCGTGGTCCTGACCCTGTTGATCGTAACTTTCGCCGTGGTCGTGGTCTGGCGCATGGTGATGTACTACATGTTCGCGCCCTGGACCCGTGACGGGCACATCCGGGCCGACATCGTGCAGATCGCGCCGGACGTATCCGGGCTGATCCAGCAAGTGCAAGTGCGCGACAACCAGTTGGTAAAGCGCGGCCAAGTACTGTTCAGCATCGACCAGGACCGTTTCAAACTGGCCTTGCGCCAGGCGAAAGCGGCGGTCGCAGACCGCGAGGAAACCTTGGCCCAGGCCCAGCGTGAAGCCAAGCGTAACAAGGGTCTTGGCAATCTGGTGCCGGGCGAACAGCTGGAAGAAAGCCAGTCCCGGGTGGCCCGCGCACAAGTGGCGTTGATGGAAGCCCAGGTTGCGGTAGACAGCGCGCAACTGAACCTCGACCGTTCGGTGATCAGAAGTCCCGTGGACGGTTACGTCAACGACCGCGCGCCGCGAACCCAGGAGTTCGTCAGTGCCGGGCGGCCAGTGTTGTCCGTCGTGGACAGCAATTCTTTCCATATCGACGGCTATTTCGAAGAAACCAAACTCAACGGCATCCACATCGGCCAAAGCGTCGACATCCGGGTCATTGGCGACAATGCGCGCCTGCGCGGCCATGTGGAAAGCATCGTGGCCGGTATCGAAGACCGCGACCGCACCAGTGGCAACAACTTGCTGCCCAACGTCAATCCGGCCTTCAGCTGGGTGCGGTTGGCCCAGCGGATTCCCGTGCGTATCGCGTTCGATGAGGTCCCTGAGGATTTCCGCATGATCGCCGGGCGCACCGCCACGGTATCGATCATCGACGACCAGAACCGGGAGCCCGTGCAATGAGCAAGGCCTCGGGTTTGGCGATCGCCGGATTAGGCTTGCTGCTGTCGGCGTGTCAGATGGTCGGTCCGGATTATCACCTGCCGGAGGAAGCCGCGATCCACCGTGAAGACCTGCAGGGCGAACTGGCAGTGGACGGCAAGCCGGTGGTCTCGGCGCCGGTGCCTGCCGATTGGTGGCGCTTGTATCAGGACCCGCGGCTCGACCAACTGGTGCAGCAGGCCATGGCGTCCAACACTGATCTGCGTGTAGCGGCCGCCAGCCTGCTGCGCGCTCGCGCTCAGGTGGACGAGGCCGAGGCGGCGGGCGGCTGGAGCGGTGGGGTGAAGATGGGCGCCCAGCGCTTGCAGGAATCCGGTGAAGCGTTCTTGCTGCCGGAAAAGGTGCCGGTGGCCAACATCGGCGATATCGGCATCAGCGCGTCCTACCAATTTGACCTGTTCGGCACCTTGCAGCGCGGCATCGAAGCGGCCAAGGCCAATGCCGATGCGACCCAGGCTGCCGCCGATACGGCGCGCATCACTCTGGTGGCCGATGTGGTCCGGGCTTACACCCAGGTGTGCGCAGCCAACGAGGAACGGGAAATCGCCCAGCATTCCCTCGACCTGCAAGCCCAGAGCACCACGCTGATCCAGCGTTTGCGCGATGCCGGGCGTGGCGACGAAACCCAGGTCACCCGTTCGCAAACCCAATTCAAATCCTTGCGCGCCGACATGCCGCGCTATGAGGCGGCACGTCAGGCCGGGCTTTTCCGCTTGTCGATGCTGCTGGCCAAGCCTGTGGATCAACTACCGGCCGGCACCGCCAGCTGCGACGAACTGCCAAAAATCACGCAATTGGTACCCGTGGGCGACGGTGCATCGCTGCTTAAGCGCCGCCCCGACATCCGCCAGGCCGAACGTCGACTGGCGGCCGCGACCGCGGGTATCGGCATTGCTACCGGTGAGCTTTACCCGGACATTCGCATCGGCGCGACCATCGGCACGGTCGGTCTCCTGGAAAACCTCGGCGAACCCTCTGCCAACCGTTGGGGCTTTGGCCCATCGCTGACCTGGAATGTGCCGACCAACGGCGCCAGGGCACGAATTCGCGAAGCTGAAGCGGTGACCCAGGCGACGCTGGCGCATTTCGATGGTGTGGTACTCAACGCTATTCGTGAAACCCAGACCGGCCTGGCCCAGTACTCCGCCTTGCTGCAACGCCGTGAGGCGCTGGCGGACGCCGAGCAGTCGGCGAAGCTGGCCGCCGACCAGACCCATCGTTTCTTCCAGGCCGGTCGTGCATCGTTCCTGGCGGACTTGCAGGCGACCCGCACCTACATCGACGTCACCGCGCAACTGGCCGCTGCCAACACCCAGGTTGCCATCAGCCAGATCGATTTGTTCCTCGCCTTGGGCGGTGGTTGGGAAAGCGGACGAACGCAAGCATCGAACTCCGGCAAACCCTGAGGCCGTTGCTATGCTTTGAAGTGTTGAAAGGGCGTTCGTGCAAAAGCGCCCTGGATTCGTACAAGGCATGCGCAGGTCATGGGGAAACCAATAATGAAAAACCCTTATGCTCTCGGCTTCTGGTGCGCCGTTGTGGCGCTGGTGCTGCTCACAGGCACCTATTTCTACGGCATCATGCTGGCTAACCAGATCGACAAAGCGCTGACGTTCCTCGACAGCGCCGCCCTCTTGATTGCCGTGATGTCCATTGCGGTGGTGGCCTGGGCGTCGGTCCAAGGACAACGAATCAAAAAAAGACAGCTTGAACAAGGCAAGACCCTGGTGATGATCTGGAACACCAAGGTGGCGCTACGGCGTGTCGAATCGGTCTTCGACCGGTATTTCTGGGGCAGCTACTGGCAGCCGGGCAGGACCTTCCAGGAAGTCATGGGCGAGCTCACGGGCACACCCCTGGAAAAAAGCCTCGAAACCTTGAAAAAACAATGCCTTGAGTTGGACAAACAAGTGGCCGACGACGGTCGGCACTGGCTCAACAATGCTCGCGAGCTGGCTGACGTCGCCACCGCCATGGCCCGGGAGCGCTATCAGCTCGACTACTGCGACCCGCGCAGTGAAGTGACGGGCGGGGCGGTGATCAACCGGGATTTCGAAGTGTTGATCTACACCTGGACGGCGCGGCTGAAAACCTTTGATCACCAGCTTGATGAGATCGAGGTTCAGTATTCCTGATTGCTAAAAGATCGCAGCCTGCGGCAGCTCCTACAGGAGATTCGTATCACCCTGTCGGAGCTGCCGCAGGCTGCGATCTTTTTTCAGGCGACACTTTTTCACCGTTAACCATTGGGCTGCCTTGCACGCCTGATGCTAACCTGCACCCCATTTTCAGCGCAGTCGTGACCGCAACCCCTCATGGGTTCAGGGAAGACGACCACATTTTCAACAACGGACATCGAACGGGTCTTTCATGAATAAATCAGCAGGCGTGCTCCTGGGAATCGTTGTCGCGATTGGTGCAATCAGCGCTGGCGGAGCCTGGTTCACCGGCACCAAAATCGAAGGTGTGCTCAACAGCTCCCTGGCGGATGCCAACAAGCAATTGCAGGCTGCAATGGTCGGTTACAAAGGCACGGCCTCGCTGGAACTGGTGTCCCTGGAACGTCATGTATTCAGTAGCACTGCGCATTACCGCCTCAAGGGTGAAGGCGAAATGTTCGGCGAGGTACCGGTCGAATTGCTGTTTACCGACCACATCGAGCACGGCCCGCTTCCGTTCTCGCGCCTGGTATCGCTGAAATGGTTGCCGGTCATGGCCACCAGTCACTATGAACTGGAAAAGACCCCGCTCACGGAAAAATGGTTCGCCGCCACCAAGGACGCGTCGCCGCTCAAGGGCGTGGTCAACATCGGCTACGACAATTCCACCAACGGCACGCTTGAATTGCTGCCGCTGGAAACTGCACTGGATGACAAGTCCAGCCTGAAATTTTCCGGCCTGAAGGTTGATGTCGCGGCCAGCGCCCAGGCGCAGAAGGTCAAGGCCGATGGCTACATGGACAGCCTCAAGCTGACCACTGTTTCCGAAGACCAGGCACCCGTGCTGGTCGAGTTGAGTGGTCTTACCCTGGCCAGCAACCTGACCAAAAGCACCTACGGTTATTACACCGGCGATAACACCGTCGAATTGAGCAACAGTAAAACCACCTTTGGCCCCAAGCAGTCGGTGCTGGGCTTGAAGAGTTTCGAAATGAAGAACCACACCGAGGAGTCAGGCACCAACGCTTCCGGGCATGCCGACTACAAGATCGGTGAAGTGTCCCTGAACGGCAAGGCTGTGGGTTCTGCCCAGCTTGCCATGAGCCTGAAGAACCTCGACATCCCGGCGACGTTGTCGCTGATGCAGATCTACCAGACTAAATTGCAGCCTTATGAGCAGGCCGCCGCCGAGGCTGCCGAGGCCGGTCAACCGGTCCCCGAGCTGAACTTGACCCCTGCAGAAGAAGCGCAGCTTAAAACCGGCCTGGAAAAATTGCTGGCGGCCGGCCCGCAGGTGGCTCTGGAGAACCTGTCGTTCAACACCGCCAATGGTGAAAGCCGCGCCAACCTGGTGCTTAACCTGACCAAGCCGCAATCGATCGACCTGCCGGCTGACCAGTTGATCCGCCAGATGATCGCGTTACTGGACGTCAACCTGAAAGTGTCGAAGCCGATGCTCGTCGACATACTCAGCGTGCAGTCGCAAATCGACGGCCAGACCGACGCCAAGCTCATCGCCGACCAGGCGACTGCCACCACCGATATGTTCAGCAGCATGGCGGTCGGCTCGCAGTTGGCGAAACTGGATGGCAGCAACGTCGTCACCCAACTGCACTTCGCCAATAACCAGGTGGAATTCAACGGCCAGAAAATGACCGTCGAGGAGTTTGTCGGTTTCCTTATGAGCAAGTTCAGCGCTCCTGCCGTCGTCCAGGAGCCGTAACCCCCAGCAGGCTGGCTGGCGAACTTCGGTGTCCGGTTTGCCTGTAGGAGCCAGGCTTGCCGGCGAAGAACGATAACGCGGTGTAAAAGGTACACCGCAGCGTCCCTTTCAACCGCGGATCAGCCGCCATGCCTCATCCACAGACAACGGCTGCTTCATCCGTTCGGCAAGCATCGCCATCGTGCGCTCTTCATCACAGGCGACCGCCGCCGTCACCACGCCATTTTTGCCAAACAGCCCGATAAAAGGCGGGTTGCCAGGATCACCCTTGAACTCGACTTCGTCCCAGGCTTGCGCGCAACCAAGGTAGTCGTAGTTTTTGCCAAAGTGCCAAGTCCAGAAGTACGGCACGTCGAGGTAATGTTCATCGCCACCGAGCATGTTCGCCGCCGCGATCCGCGCCTGTTGTTGCGCTAGGCGCCAATGTTCGATGCGCTGGGGCTGGCCGTTAAGTGTGAACGTCGCGATATCGCCAGCCGCCCAGAGCCCATCGGCTACGCGCATCCCGCCGTCGACCAGCAGCGACTGGTCATTTTCCTTCGGCAGATCGGTAAAAGGCGCAGTGGCGGGGGTGACGCCAATCCCGACCAGCACCAGGTCCGCTGGCAGACGCTGGCCATTATCCAGTTGCACCGCTTCGACTCGCGTCGCTCCTTCAATCTGCGCTGCCTGCCCCTCGGTTCGGTACACCACGCCGTTGGCCTGATGCAGCGCCAGAATCGCCTTGCCGACGCTGTCACCGAACTGTTTGGCGAAAGGCACCGGATGGCGGGCCAGCACCGTGACCTCCAGGCCGTATTGGCGCAGGGAGGAAGCGGATTCCATGGCGATGAAACTGTCGCCGATGATCACCGCCCGCTGACCGGCCTTGGCGCTGTGCAGAATCTGTTGCGCATCCGCCTTGGAGCGCAAGACGAACACTTGCGGCAGGTCCGCGCCGGGCAATTGCGGTCGAACGGGGATACCGCCTGTCGCCAGCAAGGCGGCGTCGTACTTCAGCGATTGGCCGTTGACCAGTTGTAGCGTTTTGTTGGCGGCATCCAGGCTCGCCACTTCAGCGTTCATTCGCTCGATTCTTTGCTCCCGGTAGAAGTCTTCGTCGCGCAGGGGCGGGATTTCTTCCAGTGGTGTCTGTCCGGCAATCACGAATTTGCTCAGTACCGTGCGGTCGTACCCGGCGTTGGCTTCGCGGTCGATCAGTAGCACCCGACCGCCAAAGCCTTTTTCGCGCAGGGCCGAAGCCGCCGCCGTGCCCGCGGCTCCCGCACCGACTATTACAAAAGTGCGCTCGTCATCGGCCGGTGGCGTGTGAGCGTCTTGCAGTGGCTGATCGTCGACCCAGATTTCGTCCCCGCGCACTTCAAGCGGGTAGCGCTTGAGGCTGTCCAGGGCTGGCGGTTCACACAATCCGCCGTCCTCGATCCGAAACTGTCCCTTGTGCCATGGGCACGTCAGCCGCCCATGGCAGAGCGCGCCTTCGACTAGAGGCGCTCCGGCATGCGGGCATTCGCCTTGATAGGCGCGCACGTGATCGCCGACTTTAAGCAGGAGGATCTTGCTGTCCTGGACGCTGACTTCCAGGCCACGTTCTTCGGGTATATCGGCGAGATGGGCAACGCGATGCAGGGTCATGATCGCTCTCCAGACAGGCGTTTAAATTAAGAGTCTGGCGCTTAACTCGAGGTTCATCCAATTGCCACTGCCACCGCGCAAACGGTCCAGCTATAGTTTGCTCGCCGACCTCGGCCCCACCCGCACCAGGTACTCCCGGTATGACCCGATTGACCTCTCTGACCCCTTGGCTAGCGGCTGTCACAGTCGCCCTTTGCGTGCAATTTCCGGCGCAGGCCCAGGAGCGTTTTACCCTGAACATCCCAGGCGTCTCGGATGATCGACTGTTCACCTCGGCTGCCGCCAGCGACGCCCCGGGTTGCGGCGGACACAACGTTTCGCCAGCGCTGAACTGGAACGCCGGCCCTGCAGGCACGCTCAGCTACGCCATCGTCATGCACGACCCGGATGGCCAGAAAGGCCAGGGCATCGATCATTGGGTGCATTACGGCATCAAGGCCGGCACTCACCAGATCCCGGCGGGCGTCGGCGCAAAATCCGCGCTCGAGGGCGTCGGCGGTACCAACAGCAAAGGCACTACGGGGTACGTCGGGCCTTGCCCACCGGTTGGCGACAGCGCACATCACTACATCATCCAGCTCTTTGCCCTGGACCTGGCCCCGGATGCCCTGCCAGCCGGCCTGACGCGCACCCAGCTGCTGGAAAAAATCAAAGGTCATGTGCTGAAAAACAGTAGTGTGGTGCGGCGCTACCACCGCTGAAGATTTTTTTAGCACGGGTTAACCCGAACCGTCCGGGCTGTCCGTCTCACGGGATGAATGGATCAATTTCCTCCTGAGGTCAGCCCCCATGTCTCTCCCTCTGCATGTTCTACGTCCGGTCGCCCAGGGTTTTACCGCCGGGCTGTTGCTGGCGATTGCCGGTTGCGGTGTTTCTTCGAAACCTGAGTCCGCAGCGGTACCGCCACCGGCTCAGGCGGAGCTGAAAACCGAAGCGGTGCAGCATGAAACTGTCATGGCTGATGCAGCGGTGGCCAAACGCAGCGTAGGCGCGGCGCCCATGACCCGTTTCGCGCCGATGCCGGGCGCAGAAACTTATCCACAGGGCTATCGCGATGAACAGCGAGAGCAATACCAGGCCTTGGCAGACAACCCGATCCACAGTGTCGCCGAAACACCGGTATCGACCTTCAGTGCCGACGTCGACACCGGCGCTTACGCCAACGTCCGCCGCTTGCTCAATCAGGGACGACTGCCACCGCAAGGGGCGGTGCGGCTGGAAGAGATGGTCAATTACTTTCCTTACGATTACGCCTTGCCCACCGATGGCTCGCCCTTCGGCGTGACCACGGAACTGGCAGCCTCACCCTGGAATCCGCATACGCGTTTGTTGCGCATCGGCATCAAGGCCTCGGACCGCACGGTCTCGGACCTGGCCCCGGCGAACCTGGTGTTCCTGGTGGACGTGTCCGGCTCGATGGATCGCCGCGAGGGCCTGCCGCTGGTCAAAAGCACCCTGAAATTGCTGGTCGATCAACTACGCGACCAGGATCGGGTGTCGTTGGTGGTCTACGCCGGGGAATCGCGCGTGGTGCTGGAGCCCACTTCCGGACGGGAAAAAACCAGGATCCGAACAGCCATCGACCAATTGACCGCAGGGGGGTCCACTGCCGGAGCCTCGGGTATCGAGCTGGCTTATCAACAGGCGCAACAGGCATTTATCCCCAAGGGCATCAACCGCGTTCTACTGGCTACTGACGGCGACTTCAACGTCGGCGTCAGCGACTTCGACAGCCTCAAGCAAATGGCTGTGGATAAACGCAAGACAGGCGTATCCCTGACCACCCTGGGTTTCGGTGTGGATAACTACAATGAACACCTGATGGAACAACTGGCCGATGCTGGCGACGGCAATTACGCCTACATCGACAACCTGCGTGAAGCGCGCAAGGTGCTGGTGGATCAACTCGGCTCGACCCTTGCCGTCGTGGCAAAAAACGTCAAGCTGCAAGTGGAGTTCAACCCCGCGCAAGTCAGCGAATATCGCCTGCTGGGTTATGAAAACCGTGGATTGAAACGTGAGGATTTCAGCAATGACAAGGTCGATGCCGGTGAAATCGGTGCAGGACACACGGTGACGGCGTTGTACGAAATTGTCCCCACGGGCGAGAAGGGCTGGTTGGAGCCGCTGCGCTACGCTCAAACGGCCGCCGCTGCTTCCGAAAAGAATGGCGAATTGGCGATGCTGCGTGTGCGTTATCAGTTACCGGAAGGCGGGAACAGTCGCTTGATCGAACGCCCGATCGCTAACGAACCGGCCGGCAAGCCCAGCGATGACTTGCGTTTTGCAGCGGCGGTGGCGGCGTTTTCCCAACAGCTCAAGGACGGACGCTACACCGGCGAGTTCAGCCTCAAGGACACCGAAGCGCTGGCCCGTGGCGCCCGGGGCGATGACCGCTTCGGCCTGCGCAGTGAGTTCGTACAATTAGTGGAACTGGCGCAGAGCTTGCGCACCACCACGGCGTCCAATCCAACTGCCACTGAACGACGGATTGAATAGTGAGCCGATTGAAGGGGTTCATCAGCCAGTTGTTTGCACCCGCAAGCAGCCTGGATGCCAGCAGTGACGAAGCGCTGCTGGCCCGTTATCGCGAGGGCGATGGAGCGGCGTTCGAGATTCTGTACGCGCGCCATCGCCAGGGCTTGTACCGGTTTCTGCTGGGGTTGAGCGGCAGGGCTGAACTCGCCGAGGAGGTCTATCAGGAAACCTGGTTGAGCCTGATCCGCAGCGGCAGCCAGCCACAAGGTCGGGCGACTTTTCGTACCTGGCTCTACCAGATTGCCCGCAACCGCTTGATCGATCACTGGCGCAAGCACGGCGTCCATCAACCGCTGCACGACAGCTACGACGAGCAGGCCCATGCGCTGGCCGATGAGACGGCTGATCCTGAGCAGTTGCTGAGCCTGAGCCGCGACAGCCAGCGCCTTGACGCCGCCCTGCAAGCCTTGCCCGCCGACCAGCGCGAAGTGTTCCTGCTGCGCGCCTACAGCGATCTCGATTTGCCACAGATCGCCACCCTCACCGAAACACCGCTGGAAACCGTCAAGAGCCGCTTGCGTTACGCCCAGCAAAAACTGCGTCGGCTGCTGGCCGAGGAGGTACTGACATGACTGACGCCAAGCACACCACGGAACACCAAACGCTCGACCATTACCGCGAGCAGGCCACTGGCGAACCCCCGGCGCATCTCGACGCCTTGATCCTGGCCGCCGCGCGCAACGCCGTGCCCGCGCCAAAGCCAGGCCTGTGGCAGCGCTGGATTCGCGCCTGCCAGCAACCCCGCTGGCAAGTGGCATTCGCCAGCCTCGTCGGCATCGCGCTGATGCTTTCGCTGGTGCAGCGCACGCCTGAGCAAGTGCCAGGCTACGACTTCGCGCCTGCGCCCAAAGCCTCGGCACCGATCGCCAAACAGGAAACCGAAGCAGCGCCACCAGCGGCGGCCCGTTCCCTGAAGGCCCCGGTTGGCGCGCTCTCCGCACCTGCACCCGCCGCACCCATGGCGGAATCGATGGCCCCGGCGCAAGCAGAATCCTTCAGTGCCGGCATGGCAGACGAAGCCAAAACCAGCAAACGCACCGCAGCCCCGGTTAAATCCCTGGATGAGCAACTTCGCGAAGTGCTTCGCTTGCAAAAAGCCGGGCACAAGCAAGCCGCCGATAAACTGCTAGCCGATTTGCACGCACGCTTCCCCGACGAAAACCTCAGCGCCCGACTCAAGGATCTGCAGAAAAACTGACCGGCACAGCGCTCGTCGATTTGGCATCAAGGCCCGAAAGCGCGCACTATCGGGCCATAGTCGATGCGTTGGAGGATGCCGTGACAAAAAAAATCGACCGCATCGCCCAAATGCTCAACTGCCCGGAAAAGGGCGAGGAATTACGACGGGCAATTACCGAGAGTCGTAAGGATTTTCTGCTGAACCAGCAGGAAGAGGGTGACGCTGAGGAAGAAGACGTTCTTGAAGAGGAACAATTCGAGGACGATGAGGACGATGAGTACGACGAGTTTGACTGGACGACGGAGTAATCATTGGTGCAGGGTCATCTCTCATGGTGATCCTGCACCAGTAACCGATATACGCTAAAGCGATCTACCCCGGCCTGACTCGCTCGCGTCCTCAGATCTCTTCCCAGCGCTTGCGCAGTGTTCTGATCAAGGCATTACCGCGTAACGGACGGCCATCCGGTCCACATAGTGCAACCGATCCAGTTGGCAGACCGAAGACCTCTTCTATCCGCAAGCGAATGCTGCTGACCTTGGCGTCCGAGCGTGCCGCACGATAACGCGCTGCTTTTCTGCTGACGGTTACGACCTGGTCCTCGTCTTGTTCTTCCTGATTTTCAGCTTCCCAGTCGTCGTCCTCCTCGAGCTCCTCCCATTCGTTGTCGGTGCCCACGACTTCGCTGGCAACTTTTTCCTCTTCCCCTCCATGGGAATACCAGGTGCTGCCATCCTCTTTTTCCCAAACTAAGCCATCTTCGACGTGGAATGTCCGCACGGCTTCTGAGGATGGTACGTAGTCGCTATAGCGAGACTTGACTCCTGGTAGTCGCTCAAAGCCCGCACCCAGCGCCATCAGTACTTTTTGCGGACCCGCCACCAATAAAAACTCAGACCAGCAAGGCTCGCGGAAATTGACACTGACCGTGCCATATAAATAGAGGGTGGCTCGCAGTGTCGAGTCGTCCGCGGCCAACTTGGATAAGACCTCCATCACGGTGCGATAAATGCTGTAGCCGGCTGCTTCAACGCTTTCCGAGTCCACCTCGACAGTCGGGAGTGGGGTCTTGCTGTTGACGAAGGCGAGGTCGGTTACTGATTTCTTGATCATTTTATCCATCCCTTGAACCATTACAGTGGCTGGCGAATGCCAGTCGTAGGGTTATTTCCTGAATCAGCCCTGAGGCCAATGTCGGTAGCGCCAAGTCATAATTACACTGACTGAACCTTTGCCTTCTCTAGAACCTCTCGAGCTTTACGCACCATCAAGTCGAAGCGGTCTACTAGTTGGGTCATCACTTCCAGCGTGTCCGCTTCTTCTTCACTGTCATGTATCTCCAGCAGTTTGCCGATGCACTCCACAACGGCTGGCGACCAACATTTATCTTCCTCGGCTACATCCATCAGTGCGCGCAAGGTATTAAGTCCGCGTTGGCCACCCGACGTGATCGCCTCGGCCTCTTTGTTAAAACCGGTCTGCTCCGCTTTCGAGAGATCAAGGACGAAGGCCTCCTCCTGCGTTTCGATCGTGGCCTGTGCGTCTGGCTCGCCCTCGGTCTGCGCAACCGCCACCAACTCGTCAATGAAGGCCTTTGCGTCGTGACTGAGGAACTGCACGGTGCTCAAGTGGGTATTGCGTTTGGGTGCCTGAGGAAGAAAGAACAGAACCTGTTCACCTTCACCCAGGACCGTATCGCTCCACTCCCGGAGGGTTTGTCCGTACGACAATCGCGGATAGTTGATACGCGGATACAGACGTTCCACTACTTCGTCACTCAAGGAGTCTGGATCGACCAGTACGCCGTATTTACGCAACAAGTCGAAGGTGACTTTGGAGCGACGAGTCAATAGATCACGGTCTACGCCCTTGTGGCACTCCCCGGCCTGGACGCGCTGAGCGGCCAACAGCGTGCGGTTATCCAAGACACCCACCAGATCGCCCAAGGCCTGCTCGGCACTGATGCCCTCAGGAGGCACCCATTGGGCAAGAATGGACTGTGCGCTGGATAAAGCGTCGGCGATGGTTTGGTTGGCGCTGGGCATGGAAAGTCCTTTTAAAGAATGATTCTGGAAATGAAATGGTGATAAAACGCTAGTGGCGAATTGATGGCTTTCGCCGCAAATGGTGCAGGGATACGGTGCTCACGGCAAGTAGGTGAGCGTTGTTGGGGAATTGACCGATCTCCATTCGGTCTATCGGGGCCAATAAGCAGGGGAGAGCATCAATCAATTAGCAGCCGAAATCGCTGGATTGCTAGTCGTTATCCAGTTTTGGCAGGCCACTTAGAACGAGAGCGGCCATTCCATCCAGTCGCGCTTTGACCTTCTCCCAATGCGGCATCACCTGCGTCAACAACCGATAAAACCGTTCACTGTGGTTGTGTTCAGCGATATGACAGAGCTCATGAAGGATGACGTAATCAATGCACTCGCGGGGTGTTTTCACCAGGTGAGGGTTCAAGGTGATCCGACCATTTGGCGAGCAACTGCCCCATTGGGTTTGCATCGTTTGAATACGCAACGGCGGTTCATCTGCTACCCAAAGCGTTTGTTCGAGTAGGGCATGCAAGCGACGATCGAACACATCCCGTGCGCGGGCTCTGTACCAAGCCCTTAGCAGTTCGCGAACATTTTCTGCAGTTTTGTGCCTGACAGAAACCTCCAGCTTTCCTCGCAACATACGGACTTGAGGAGTGTCTCCGGGAGCCTCTATCACCTTGAGCACATGTTGTTTGCCTAAGTAATAGTGGCTTTCCCCACTGACGTACTGACGAGGCGTGACATGCGTCAGCAGCGCTCGAAACTGTCGCAGCTGCTGGTAAATCCAACGACCACGATGCTTTAACGCCCGCAATACGTCTTCGTCGCTGGCAGTAGCCGGTGCCTGTACTGACACCCGGCAGTCAGGATCAACTTTGATCAGCAGGCGTTGCACCTGCCGCGCCTTAGGCGCCCGCTCAACCACAATCAGTTGGTCGGCATAGTGGAAGCTCAGCCAGTGTCTGGTCGGACGCCCACCAGCTTCAGGTAGAAGTATGGGAACACTCATGCAGCGCTCAAGCCTACACGGGTGATCTGAACGACCCATTCAACGATGGTTTTTGCCTGATCCATCCCTGCGCCAATGGCTTTGCACTCCTTGAACATCAGCGGCAGCAGTTTTTTGCGAATATCTGCTTCAATGTTTTGAGGGTTGATCGAGTGTTCAGCCACCGAAGCCGTTACCAACTCTTCCAAACTAAAAGCCAATTTGACCCACGCGTCCTGAGCTGCAGAGTCCAGCGCAGCGAAAGCGGCGGGTAGGGTCTTTTTAAAGACACCGTAGTACGCCTGCGCATGCTTGTTGCCATCAAACGCATCGGGCAACTCATCCAGTTTGCGTGCCTGTACTTGTTGCTCAAACTCGAGGAACAACAGGTACTGTTTGAGTGGATGGTCGAAGAGCTTTTCCGCTTCCTCAATGGCTTGACGCAACAGCGTTGAAAACGCCTCCCTGGCATAGGGGTCGTCAAGCATCTCCTGTTCGATCATCTTGCTCACGCGAGTCTTGATGATGTCAGTCTCGTTACGGGTTTTCTCTTCGCTCCACTCTTCAGGCTTCTTCTGGCCCATCTTGCCGACTTCATAAACGCCATGAGGGTCGCGCACCTCAACTCCGACCACGTGCTTATCAAGCAACTTGCGCACCTGATCGGCATATTGATCATAGTTAACCGTTTCCCCTGCATCCTGCTTGGCCAAAAGTCGCAGGCTGGAGAGCTGTTTCAGGGTGTCCTTGTAGTGGTCACGATCTGCATCGCTGAAACTGGTGTCTTCGAAAAACGAAGCGGATTGCAGCGCAACTTTTAGGCAGCTGGCAAATTCGCTCAGGGCTTCGTAGAAGTCCTCGCGAACCTTGAGGTTGATGTCAACGAGCTCGCCATCACGTTCTTGCATTCGGGGGACGAGCACATGACGCAATTGCTCGATATCACCTTTGTTTTTGACGTTGGCAAAAGTCGCCCAAAGGGCTTTGTACAGTTGTGGCAGGCGTTTGTATTCGCTGCTCATCGGGTCATACAGACCGGCGATGTCATTGATGTCATAGCCGCCCTGCGTACGAGATGCCAAGTCCTGGTACTTCTGAATGGTGGTGTCCAGCTCGGTCAGGATGCCGCGGTAGTCGATCAGCAGGCCAAATTTTTTCAGCGGATGCAGACGATTGACTCGGGCAATGGCCTGAATGAGGTTGTGTTCCTTGAGCGGCTTGTCGATGTACAGCACGGTGTTTTTCGGCTCATCGAAACCGGTCAGCAACTTGTCCACAACGATCAGCAGTTTGAGCGAGTCATCCTTGTCGAAGCGCTCGATCACCTGCTTGGTATAGGTTTGCTCATCCGTGCTGCCGACATTCTTGGCCCACCATTGAGTCACCTCAGGTGTAGAAGACTCATCGACTTCAAGGTTGCCTTCGCGGCTGTCCGGTGGGCTCATGACAAGGGCGCTTTCGAACAAACCCGCTTCGTCCAGGTACTTCTTGTACTTGACTGCCGAAGCCTTGCTATCACAGGCGAGCTGACCTTTAAGGCCGGCATCGATGTTCTTCACGAAATGGTTGGCGACATCAAGGGCAATCAAACGGATGCGATCCTCAGAGCTGTAAATCGCCCCCTTCTTGGCGAACTTGCGCTTGAGGTCTGTCTTTTGTTCGTCCGTCAGCCCTTCGGTGATACGCGCAAACCAACTGTCGATGGCGCGCTCGTTAACATCCAGATCGGGCTTACGCTCTTCATACAGCAGTGGCGTCACGGCCTTATCCTCAACCGCACGCTGCATTGTGTAGGCATGCACAATCGGGCCGAACTTGTTGGTGGTTTTGTCTTTCTTGAGCAGCGGTGTACCGGTGAAGGCGACATAAGCCGCATTCGGCAGCGCTTGTTTCATGCGAATGTTGTTTTCACCGCCCTGGCTGCGGTGACCTTCGTCGATCAGCACGATGATGTCCGAGCTGGTATTGACGCACTCCGGCAGTTTGGTAGCGCTGTTGAATTTCTGGATCAGCGAAAAAATGATGCGTTCATTACCACGACCAATTTGTTCAGCGAGGCGAGTGCCAGAGGTGGCCATCGCAGCGGTACGGTCTTTTTTACCTGAGAGCTCTCCACTTGATGCGAAGGTTCTGCTCAGTTGATTTTCCAGGTCAATCCGGTCGGTGACCACCACGATGCGACATTGTTTAAGGTCGTCGTGCAGAATTAACGCCTTGCTTAGAAACACCATGGTGAACGACTTACCTGAACCAGTGGTATGCCAAATCACCCCACCTTCACGACCACCGTCTTTGCGTTTCAGGCTGATTCGTTCAATCAGTCGCTTGATGCCGAATACCTGTTGATAGCGGGCAACGACCTTGCCAGCCTTTTTATCGAACAAGGTGAAGTAACGAATCATGTCCAGGAAACGATCGCGGGATAACAGGCCAATCAGAAGTTCGTCTTGACCGGTGACGGCTAGCTCACCGCCAGCCAACAAACCTTCGTACCAGGGCAGGTCCCCGACAGGCCTATGGGCAAACAGCTTGTTTTTCTGGTCAGTGCTGAGGGGACGATTTTTTATCGCATGCTGTTCAGTGGTGGCGAAATCTTCTTCGCGCCACGCCGCCCAGAACTTCGTCGGGGTGCCGCAAGTCCCATAGCGTCCGTCGCTGCCATTGATCGATAGCAAGAGTTGGCTGTAAGCGAACAACCGAGGGATTTCATCGTGGCGTTGATTGCGCAAGCTCTGTGATATGCCAGCATCAATGGTCGGGCCTTTCTGGGCGTTGCCGTCCGGGCGCTTGGCTTCAATGACTACCAGAGGGATGCCGTTGACGAAGCAGACAATATCCGGGCGCCGCGTCTCCACTCCGCCACTGCGAAGCACGCGGAACTCTTCAGTGAAGACAAAACTGTTGTTGCTCAGATCCTGCCAGTCAATCAATGCGATGGTCGGGTTGGCCCGTTTACCATCGACAAATTCGGTCACCGAAATGCCATACAGCAGATGGTTGTAGAGCCGTTCATTGGCCGCTTGCAGCCCTTCATTCATGGCCGGGCTGCAGACTTCGCTGATCAGGTTGTCGATGGTTTTGGAGGACGGCGAACATTCGTTGCCTGCAAACATGAACCGTCGTTTGCTCAGTTGCTCACGCAGTACATCACGCAGCACGACTTCATCGGTTTTGCCAGACCGCGCGCGCAGCGCTTGTTCAGGCGACAAAAAGTCCCAGCCAAGATTGCTCAGCAGGGCCAACGCAGGCAATTTCGCGCTGTATTCTTCCTGGAACTTTGGGCCGCTTATCATGGTGCGAATTCCTTGTTTGTCGCCGGTATTAGTTTGGCTTCTTGTGGCTACTGAGGCGCTTTTCCAGGCGTTCCAGTTCTGCCAGTTCCTGAGTGTCTGCGTCTCGCGCTTCTGCGCTTCTGCGTTGTTGGTCGAACGCTTCATAACGTTCGTGGGCAACGTTTTTCATCTGCTCGTGGCTGACGCTGCCGGCTGTACGCAACAACGGCTGCTCGTTAAAGGCCATGAAACTGTCGATGTAGCGCCGCCAATCTTCCAGTTTTATGTGCTGGCGCTGTTTGGCGCGTAGCTCGGCGAAGTCCAGGAACATGCTGACCAAGCGGTTGAGCTGATCCAGCTCTTCGCCATTTAGATAGTTTTTGGCGATCACTACATCCGCCTTACGCACACGGTCGCCTTTGAAACTGAGCAAGTTCATGTTCGGCACGCTGGCATCGGCGCGGCGCACGATCAGTTCGGCAGCGGTATGTCCGGTCACTGCAAAAAACAGCTTGTTCTGTACTTCGGCGAACAACCGCACGGTGTCTTGCTCATTGGCGCGATAGTCCTCGGCCAAAGAAAAGAGATCACGAACTTTCTGATAGAAGCGCTTCTCCGACGATCGTATGTCGCGGATGCGTTCGAGCAGCTCATCGAAGTAATCCCAGCGAGGCTCCTTGAGGCGGGCGTCGTCCATCACGAAGCCTTTGATCATGTACTCGCTCAGCGTTCGGGTGGCCCACTGGCGGAACTGCGAGCCGCGGGTTGAGCGTACTCGATAGCCAATCGCAATGATCATCGGCAGGGCGTAGAGCTGCGTCTGGTACTCCTTGCCATCAGCGGCAGTTGTCAACTTTGAGTTGACAACTGCCGCTTCGGTCAGCTCGCCATCGGCCAAAACCGCCTGGATATGCTTGCTGATGTTTTGCTTGCTGGACTGATACAGCTCGGCCAGCTCCAGTTGAGTCAGCCAGACCTGACCATTCATTTCCCGCAGCGTGAACTGCGCCAAGCCGTCCTCGGTGCTGTAAAGGATCAGGTCGCTAATGGTCATAAGGCAGCCACCTCCTTGACTCGGCGTTTGCCAGTAAGGAGTTGTTGCATGAGAGATTTTTTCTCTTGTTTTAGGCAGGTGAGTTTTTGCTGGAGAGTTTCGATTTCGCAGTCGGCGGCGTCCAGAATTGAAGCAATTTTGTGCTGTTCATTCACTGGTGGCAGCGAAATTTCAAGTTTACTTAGATCATTGAAATAAATTCGCACGCGAACGCTGCCATTACCGGCTCTATTCATATAGTCAGCCCAGCGCTCTGATTTGCGAAACTGATCAAAGTACGAGGTTAGTATTACATTTTCATCGCAGCTGAATACAACGTAGTCGGGGCTAACCAAGCAATCGTTTTCGCCATTCCAGCGACAAATTGAGCCGACATTAATACGCATTGGGTTGTAAGCAAACCAACCATTTTTTACGACTTTGTATCGGTCGATAGTTTTGCCGATTGTCTGCTCCCTCATAGGAATCATTCCGAGAGATTTGTTGACCGACATGACTTCGTCAATTCCAAGTTGAGAGTTGGAGTTGCGAAGGCTGGAAGCGACCAAGCAATTTGTTATAGGTTTCTTTTTCCACTGCTCGGAAAAACCTGAAAAACGCTTCGTGCCTGACAGCAACTGCGCCATAAGCGCATTTTTTTGCTGTTGGCAACGGGTGATTAGTTGATCGGTGGTGGTAATGGCTAGATCCCATGTGGAGAGGATTCTAGCAATTCCTTCCTGCTCAGTACGAGCTGGGTGATAAATGCTTAGTTTTTTTACTTCCCCAATGTTTATGCCTTTAACTGCTTGGCCAACAGTATTTAGCTCTATTTGCCGTTGGATGTCAGGGGATTGAAGAGCGTAGTAGACATATGTAGGGCTGTCATTCGAAGATACTCTTATTCTCGCTGTATCTTGAGTGATATTTGCTCCAGTTAGAGTCTTCGGTACGATCGCGACTCTTCCTGTTGTTCCCCTGATTGTAAGCAAAAGGTCTCCGCCTTTGACTTCGGCTCTCTTATATTGTTTATGGATTTCAGGAGAGGTGAACAGTAGGTTGTCTTCAAGAATTTTTCCGCCAATGATATTTTTTACTTTGATTATAGGAATCCCGCCAGGATGGTTTTCCCCAGGTTTCAGGATGCCGTAGCAAATTGGACCGTCAGGATCAACAAAAAAATCGAGGGGGGTGAACCTAGTGTTAGTTGGATTCATAGCCAAGTTCCTTTAAATAGCTATCCATCATAACTTCTAGCTCAGCCAATTTTGCTTTTAACTCTTTACGGTTTGCGCGTACAGCAAGTAGATCAATTTCGGCTTCTTCCTCGAAGGTTTTAACATACCGCGGGATGTTCAGGTTGTAATCATTTTCCTTTATCTCCTCGAGATTCGACCGATGACTGTATTTGTCTGAGTTGATGCGATGACGGTAGGTTAACAAAATATTCTGAATATGCTCTTCGCTCAGTACGTTCTGATTCTTGCCGGATTTAAACTCTCGGCTGGCATCGATAAACAACACGCTCTCATCGGTCTTGGCCTTGTTGAACACCAGAATCGCAGCCGGGATGCCAGTACCGTAAAAGAGCCTTTCCGGTAGACCAATCACAGCATCTAGCAGATTTTCATCAACCAGTTTTTGGCGAATCTTGCCTTCGCTGGAGCCACGAAAAAGCACGCCGTGCGGAACGACAACCGCCATGCGCCCAGTCTTAGGTTTCAGTGTTTCGATCATGTGCAAAATGAAGGCGTAATCACCCTTGGTTTTCGGCGGAATACCACGGTTAAATCGACCGAATTGGTCGTGTTCTGCGGTGTCATGGCCCCATTTGTCCAACGAGAACGGCGGGTTGGCGGTCACAATATCGAACTTAAGCAACTGTCCATTTGGGTCGAGCAATTTAGGATTACGCAACGTGTCGCCCCACTCGATCTTGTGGTTGTCCTCGCCATGCAGAAACATATTCATCTTTGCCAGCGACCACGTGGAGCCAATGGCTTCCTGACCATACAGAGCGTACTGCTTGCTGCCATGGTGCTCACGCACTTTACGCCCGCACTTCATCAACAACGAGGCCGAACCACAGGCTGGGTCACAAATCGAATCGCCCGGTTGTGGATCGAGCAGTTCGGCGATCAGTTCGGATACTTCTGGCGGGGTATAGAACTCACCTGCCTTCTGCCCGCCGCTGGCAGCGAAGTTCTTGATCAGATATTCGTAGGCGTTACCAATCACGTCGAGGCTGCCGACGCGGGAGGGTTTGAGGTTGAGTTCAGCTTTGGAAAACTCTTCCAGCAGATCACGCAGGATGGTGTTTTTCTGCTTCTCTTCACCGAGACGATCGGTGTTGAAGGAGATGTCCTGAAACACGCTTTTGCCGGCGTCTTTTAGCTTGGTGCCGTTGGCTTCTTCGATCGCATGCAGCGCCTGGTCAATACGTTCACCGTTGCCCGGCTCATGGCGCTGTTCATACAGCGCATAGTAGCTGGCGTTGCGTGGCAGCACGAAGCGCTCGTTCTTGAGCATTTCCTCGATCAGCTCAGGCTCGTCGCCATACTCTTTACGATAATTGTCGTAGTGATCCTGCCAGACATCGCTGATGTACTTGAGGAACAGCATGGTCAGGATGAAATCTTTGTAGGTGTCGGCGCTGATTGTGCCGCGGAAGATATCGCAAGCCGCCCAGAGCGCCTTGTTGATGTCGTCCTGTTTTACTTTGCCACTCATGGTTGTTCCTTAATCAGTTGCTGATAAATGCCCTGGAGCATTTGTTCGCGATTCGTGTGGAGCTGGGCGATCAGTTGATCTTCTTCATCCCAGAGGCGCTGTAAGTGAGCCAGCCTGGTTTGGGTTTCCAGCGATGGCAGCGGAATTTGCATGTGCATCAACGAATGCTTGCTGATGGCCTGAATGCTGCTGCCGCTGCGTTCAAGGCTTCGTTGACTCTGGGGAAGGTTGATCATCCAGCACAGGTACTCCGGTAATACTTTTGATGTTTTCGGGCTGAGAATGAAAAATTGGCTACTCGCTACAACCTGTTGCCCTTCTCTATATAAAGCCGCGTTGTTGGTATCGCCCCGAGCAACGACTGCGATTTCACCCGGTGTCAGCGAAGGCGGGGCTTTGCTGCCCTCCCAGCGAACAGACATGAGCAAGTCAGGAGCGATCACGGCGCGCTGACGAACGTCTTTGATCTGCAGGACCTTAACGTCCCCAGCTGGATCATTCTCAAGCGCTCCACGGAATGTGTAACCGGATCGGACATCAGCCAGTTCGCTCAATATGCATAATCGGGTTGGCATAATTCTCTCGAGATAGAAGCGCCATCCTTGGCGTAGGTGCTCAGACCGTACAGTGTGGCGCCTGGTTTTTCAGCCACTGCGTCACTTCCTGCGACAAGCCGACCCACGCGCCTTCCCCCTGAAGGCGGGTGACCAGCAGCCCATCATCCTTATCCAGAGCCATCTGAAGATTGTCCCGGACCTCAACAGAGCTCTGATTGGTGACAATGAGCCAGGTGGACTCCAAGGCATGGCACCAGGTGCCGTAAGCCTTGATTCGCTGATAAAGCGACAGATAGTCACGTTGTTTACGCAGGTCGTAGCTGATTTGGTAAAGTTTCATGGCTTTAGCTTTCCTAGTTGGTCAGTTATCGCAATCGCGGCAGGCTGCAACCTGCCGCACCCCCCAAAATTTCTCAGTACAGTCGCTATGAAAATGGTGGCGACTCAATATCGCTCGGAAATCTCCTACGGTCAAATGTAATTTTGTGAAGTAGGTCGTCTATGGAGTTGGCTCGTAAGAAAGGGTATTCGGATAAGGGTCATACATGAGCGACATCCAGCTCTTTCGCTTGAATACCGCCAACGGTGCCTGCGAGTTACCTGGGCGCGCCGTAGCGGTTGAAAAGCATTTGCAAAACCTGATTGAGGCGCACATGGACGCCTTCCTTGGCGTGCGTTTTCTCGCGACCGAATACGCCACCGGAAAGACCCATAAAGGTCGTATCGACTCGCTGGGTCTCGATGAAAATGGCTGCCCGGTCATCATCGAGTACAAGCGACACAGCAACGAAAATGTGATTAATCAGGGCTTGTTCTATCTCGACTGGCTGCTGGATCACCAGGCTGAATTTCGCTGGTTGGTGATGGAAAAGCTGGGGAAAGAAGCCGCCGAGCAGATTGAGTGGGGTGGTACTCGCCTGCTGTGTATCGCTGCCGATTTCACCCGTTACGATCAGCATGCTGTGCAACTGATTCAGCGCAACATCGAGTTGATTCGGTATAAGTTGTTCGCAGACGACCTGTTACTGCTGGAATTGGTGAATGCAGTGAGCGTGTTAGGCACCAATCCCGCCAAGTCGGCAGAAATGGCAGCAGATAAGCCAGTCCCTGCAGCTAAGGACAAAACTTGGCAGGAGCAACTTTGCCAGGCCAGTCCGGAAATCTCTGTGCTCTTCGAGCAGACCTGCAGCTACCTGCAATCGCTCGGTGATGACGTGCAGGAGAAACCGTTGAAGCTGTACCTCGCATTCCGCCGTCTGAAGAACTTCGCCAGTTTGGTGGTGCAGTCCAAGCGGCTTCAGCTTTATCTCAAGCTCAACCCTGACTCCGTCGAGCTGGTTGAAGGTTTTAGCCGCGATGTGCGTGTCATCGGTCACTGGGGTACAGGTGATCTGGAGCTTAGCCTGCGCACTCAGGTCGATCTGGAAAGGGCCAAAGTGTTGATCGAGCGTAGCTATCAGGAAAATTAGGTAAGCAGTCTGCTTTCTATTCGCCCACAAAAAAGCCCCAGACCCAACGGCCTGAGGCTTTCTCGTTTCTACGTATGGTGCACCAGGCGGGATTCGAACCCACGACCCCTGCCTTCGGAGGGCAGTACTCTATCCAGCTGAGCTACTGGTGCAGCGGGCGCCATGATACTCATATGCAATGCGGGCGTCCATGCTGCTGAATCGCATGCGTTTTTTCAAAGCGTAACCTGCGGTTGCTACGTTGATCAGAAAATAGCAGCAAATGCGGCGTTTTCGTTCTTTTTTTCGAACAGGCTATTGTCCTTTACCCCCTTTGATCCTAGGATTCGTTTGAGATTTCAAACGCTCTTGTCTGGGTGCTGAACCGCACGATCTGAATCAGTGCGCTATTTATGTGCTTCAGCCCGGTGAATGATTTCCCTGACGGCAGCCTACTGAGGCGCCTTTCTACAATCATAATTTGCTCCGCGCGTGCGCGGTGCTGTTAAGGAAAGCCGACATGCAGCTTAAAGACACCCAGTTGTTCCGCCAGCAAGCCTTCATCGATGGCGCTTGGGTAGACGCGGACAATGGTCAGACGATCAAGGTCAACAACCCGGCAACGGGCGAAATTCTGGGCACCGTGCCGAAAATGGGCGCTGCCGAAACCCGCCGTGCCATCGAAGCCGCTGACAAAGCGCTGCCGGCCTGGCGTGCACTGACCGCCAAAGAACGTGCGAACAAACTGCGTCGCTGGTTCGAGCTGATCATCGAGAACCAGGACGACCTGGCTCGCCTGATGACTCTGGAACAAGGCAAGCCACTGGCCGAAGCCAAGGGTGAAATTGTTTATGCCGCTTCCTTCATCGAGTGGTTCGCCGAAGAAGCCAAGCGCATCTACGGTGACGTGATTCCGGGCCACCAGCCAGACAAGCGCCTGATCGTGATCAAGCAGCCAATCGGCGTGACCGCGGCCATCACCCCGTGGAACTTCCCGGCAGCCATGATCACCCGTAAAGCCGGCCCGGCCCTGGCCGCCGGTTGCACCATGGTGCTCAAGCCTGCTTCGCAAACTCCGTTCTCCGCCTTCGCCCTGGCTGAATTGGCCCAGCGTGCCGGTATCCCTAACGGTGTGTTCAGCGTTGTTTCCGGCAGCGCCGGCGACATCGGCAGCGAGCTGACCAGCAACCCGATCGTGCGCAAACTGTCCTTCACCGGTTCGACCGAAATCGGTCGTCAACTGATGTCGGAATGCGCCAAGGACATCAAGAAAGTGTCCCTGGAACTGGGCGGCAACGCGCCGTTCATCGTGTTCGACGACGCGGACCTGGATAAGGCCGTCGAAGGCGCGATCATTTCCAAATACCGCAACAACGGCCAGACCTGCGTCTGTGCCAACCGCCTGTACATTCAAGACGGTGTCTACGACGCCTTCGCCGAGAAGCTGAAAGTGGCCGTGGCCAAGCTGAAGATCGGTAACGGTCTGGAAGCAGGCACCACCACTGGCCCGCTGATCGACGAAAAAGCCGTGGCCAAGGTGCAAGAGCACATCGCCGACGCACTGAGCAAAGGCGCGACCGTATTGGCCGGTGGCAAGCCGATGGAAGGCAACTTCTTCGAGCCAACCATCCTGACCAACGTTCCGAACAACGCTGCAGTGGCCAAGGAAGAAACCTTCGGTCCATTGGCTCCGCTGTTCCGCTTCAAAGACGAAGCCGACGTGATCGCGATGTCCAACGACACCGAGTTCGGACTGGCCTCGTACTTCTATGCTCGCGACCTGGGTCGTGTGTTCCGTGTGGCTGAAGCCCTGGAGTACGGCATGGTCGGCGTCAACACCGGTCTGATCTCTAACGAAGTCGCGCCGTTCGGCGGCATCAAGGCTTCCGGCCTGGGCCGTGAAGGCTCCAAGTACGGCATCGAAGATTACCTGGAAATCAAATACCTCTGCCTGGGCATCTAATCCCGGGAACAGGCATCGCTTCAAACGCAAAGGGCACGAGAGCGCTGCCCCTTTGCGTGCAATAAACGGAATTTTCTCGGTGGCCGGGAACGCTGTGGCAGTCGATCATCGCATGCTGTCGCCGTTGTTCCCCGCCGCTTAATCCTTGAACCACGCCGACCGATGAGCGGCGAATGAGGAATGTAATGAGCAAGACTAACGCTGATTTGATGGCCCGCCGTACCAATGCAGTTCCACGTGGTGTTGGCCAGATTCACCCGATCTTCGCCGAGTCCGCGAAGAACGCGACCGTGACCGACGTTGAAGGTCGCGAGTTCATCGACTTCGCTGGTGGTATCGCCGTGCTGAACACCGGCCACGTGCACCCGAAAATCATCGCCGCCGTGACCGAACAGCTGAACAAGCTGACCCACACCTGCTTCCAGGTACTGGCCTACGAGCCGTACGTAGAAGTGTGCGAAAAAATCAACGCCAAGGTGCCAGGCGATTTCGCCAAGAAAACCCTGCTGGTGACCACCGGTTCCGAAGCCGTTGAAAACTCCATCAAGATCGCCCGTGCCGCCACTGGCCGTGCCGGCGTGATCGCGTTCACCGGCGCTTACCACGGTCGCACCATGATGACCCTGGGCCTGACCGGTAAAGTCGTGCCTTACTCGGCCGGCATGGGCCTGATGCCAGGCGGCATCTTCCGCGCGCTGTACCCGAACGAACTGCACGGCGTGAGCATCGACGATTCGATCGCTTCCATCGAGCGCATTTTCAAGAACGACGCTGAGCCGCGTGACATCGCAGCCATCATCATCGAGCCGGTTCAGGGCGAAGGTGGTTTCTACGTCGCTCCTAAAGAGTTCATGAAGCGTCTGCGTGCCTTGTGCGACCAGCACGGCATCCTGCTGATCGCTGACGAAGTACAAACCGGCGCAGGCCGTACCGGTACTTTCTTCGCCATGGAACAGATGGGCGTTGCTGCCGACCTGACCACCTTCGCCAAATCCATCGCTGGCGGCTTCCCGTTGGCCGGTGTGTGTGGCAAGGCCGAATACATGGACGCCATCGCTCCAGGCGGCCTGGGCGGCACCTACGCCGGTAGCCCGATCGCTTGCGCCGCGGCCCTGGCCGTGATGGAAGTCTTCGAAGAAGAGCACCTGCTGGATCGTTGCAAGGCTGTTGGCGAGCGTCTGGTGACTGGCCTGAAAGCTATCCAGGCCAAGTATCCGGTGATCGGCGAAGTGCGTGCCCTGGGCGCAATGATCGCGGTCGAACTGTTCGAAGGTGGCGACAGCCACAAGCCGAACCCGACCGCCGTGGCAGCTGTTGTGGCCAAGGCTCGCGACAAGGGTCTGATCCTGCTGTCCTGCGGCACCTACGGTAACGTTCTGCGCGTCCTGGTACCGCTGACTTCGCCGGACGAGCAACTGGACAAAGGCCTGGCGATCATCGAAGAGTGCTTCTCCGAGCTCTGATCTGCGAGTGTGACCTGTTTCACAAAAAACCCGCTTCGGCGGGTTTTTTCATGACCTCTAAACCGCAAAACCGCGTATTAGCGCTGTAACCGATGACCGGCTTTGGCTAAGGTTCACGCATTGCCAGGGAGAGCTGTATGACAGTTGTCATTTTACCCGCGATTCCGAGAGTATTGATTGCCGAGGCCGACCCGTGGGCCCGCGATCTGCTCAAGGAAGTATTGTTGAACGTTCGCTGCGATGCGCGGCTGGATTTATGTGCCGATGGCCAGCAGGCGTTGGAGTTGCTGGCGTCAAACCCGTACGACCTGGTCATCGCCGACTGGGAGTTGCCAGGCGTCGATGGTCTGAATGTGTTGCGCAGCGTGCGTCAGCGCAAGCGCAACCCACCGTTGCCCTTCATTCTCATGAGCAGCCGTAACGACAGTGCGAGCGTACGTGAGGCCCTGCCGCTGGCCCCCGCCGCCTACCTGACCAAGCCCCTGAACATGGCAAGCCTGACCCAGCGCCTGCAGGCTTTGCTGCTGAACGCTGGGGAAGAGATATCGTGCGAGGTGCCAGCGCTGGCGCCGGGCATGACGCTGTCGGTGTTTCTTGAGCGCCGTCGCGAACTGGCGGAAGGCGCGCCGCTGATGACTGACGTGCAAGTGGCGGTCAAGCGAAGCCTCAATCCTGATGGTCTGGATTTGGCGGTGCTGGAAGGTGAGATCCGCACCGATCCACAGGTCACCGCCGTGCTGATTGCCGCCGCCAACAGCGCCGCCCAGCACCATGGCACCGCCGTGCAGACGCTGTCCCAGGCATTGCACCGATTGGGCACCGGACAGAGCATGAACCTGATCCTGGGCCTGACACTCAAGCGCAGTGCGCGGCTCAGCGATCCGCAGCTGGCGGACTATGCCGAGCGTTACTGGGATTTGTCGCTACACACGGCCGAGTACGCGCGAACGCTGGCGCGCTTGCTGGATCTGGATCAGGCCCGTTGTTACTGCGCCGGCATGCTGCATCGCCTGGGCGACCTGGCGTTGCTGCGTTGTCTGCAGGAATGGAAACAGGCCGGTGGCGAACTGGACGAGCAGGAGCAAGTGGGCGAGGCGTTGGCCGAGTTCGGTGCCGCCTACGGTTCGGCGTTGCGCACCCGCTGGCGTTTGCCACTGGAGCTGCGGCAGCTGATTGCGGCGGCTTACCAGCTTGGTGGCGGGGTTTACTCCCGTGAGGCGCTGGTGATGAATATGGCGGCGCAATTGGCACGCCTGAACGAGCATGAGGGCATTGAGGTGTTGGCCAATAGTCGAGCGGCGCGATTACTGAAGATCGGCTTGCCGGAGTTGGTGCGGATTCGCAAGAAATAAGGCTGTCGCAGATCCCTGTAGGAGCTGGCTTGCCAGCGATGGCGGTGTATCTGACACACCGAGTCGTCTGGATTCGCCAGCAAGCCGGCTCCTACAGGAGTTATGTGTTGGACGGGTCAGGCCGTGATGATCCGGTTCTTGCCCTGGCGCTTGGCCTCGTACATCGCCGCATCCGCGCGGGCAAACAGGCTTTCCACGCTTTCATCCTCGGCAGTAAGGCTGGTCAGCCCCTGGCTGACGGTGATACCGAAAGTCTGGCCTTCATGGTTGAAGGTCAAACCCTGAATCTCCCGTTGCACGCGCTCGGCTACTTGCAGGGCCATGTCCGGCGTGCAGCCGGGGAAGACGGCGGCAAATTCCTCGCCACCAATGCGTCCGAACAGGTCACCGCGACGCAATGCGGCTCGGCCACAGTCGGCGATACGTTGCAGCACGTTATCGCCTTCCTGGTGGCCGTAGGTGTCGTTGATGGCCTTGAAATCATCGATATCCAGCATGAGAAACGATAACGGCGTGCCCTGTTGTCGCGCCTGTTCGAATTCGTGCTCAGCGCCTTCGAAGAAATGCCGGCGGTTGCTGCTGCTGGTCAGGGCGTCGGTGGTCGCCAGTCGTTGCAGTTCGGACTCCAGTTGCTTTTTGTCGGTGATGTCTTCGGCGATGCCGACAATGATCACCGGCTGCCCAGGCTCGGCCTGCCGGTTGATGAAGCACTTGTCGCTGAGCCAGCGCAGCTGGCCGTCAGCGGTGATGATTCGGTACTCGCGGTCTTCAACGGCACCTTTGACCAGCACGTCTGCCAGGCTGCGCTCGGCGTACTCCAGGTCGTCAGGGTAAATGCTGTCGCGCCACTGGTTGTAGTCGGCCAGCAGCAGGTCGGCGCTGCGGCCGAAAATCCGTTCATAGGCGGGGCTGACATACAGCACCTGGCGGGTTTCCCAATTGAATGCCCACAGCACCGCGTTGACGCTCACCAGCAAGGTGCTCAGCAGCTGTTCACGTTCGCTCAGGCGCGCCACCTCGCCTTGGGCGTGCATCAGCGCCATAAGGGTTTGCGCGGCCTCGGGCCATTGCGCAAGGGATGAGTCTTGTTGGTTATTGACCATCGTCACAAATCTCAAGGGGCGTGCACCGCTCAAGGTTCTAGGCGACCACAGCGAAGCCCGCCTGGATGGCGAAGTGTCTTTGAGATAAGGGATTTGCAGCGAAGTTCCGAAGGGTGCGCCCCGGCAATGGGCGCACCGATCAACGGCGTCAGGCAGCGCTTGGGCGCAGGGAGTAGGTTTTCAACTGATCGGCGAAGTCACGCAGCGATTGAATCCCGCTGGCTTCGGCTTCGTGTACCCAGTCCTTGATGGCAGCCAGCATGTCGTGACCATTTGAGCTGGTCTTGACCCAGATCTGCTGCAAGGCCAGGCGTTTCTCGTAGATTACCTTCAGCGCCTGGCTGTGTTCGAGCATGTTCTGGATGCGTACGTGGTGCTTGTCGTCGAGCAAGCTGGTTTCCCGCGAGAGCAGACGCTTGGCGCGGTGGAACTGGTGGCGGACCGAGTGATCGACCTTTTCCAGCTCTTGCTTGACCAGCGGCCCGATCACCAGCTTGCGGTACTGGGCCATGATCTGGAAGCGGTTGTTGAGGATCGCCATGGCGGTGTCCATGTCCAGGTTGCCCTTGCCTTCGACGCGGTGGGCAATGGGCGCGACCCGCTGGACCTTGGCCAGGCGCAGGAAGCTGAACACTTGAATCCAGGCCCAGCCCAGATCGAACTCCCACTTCTTCACCGACAGTTTTGCCGAGTTAGGGTAGGTGTGATGGTTGTTATGCAGTTCTTCACCACCGATGAGAATGCCCCAAGGCACCAGGTTGGTCGCCGCATCGCGGCACTCGAAGTTGCGGTAACCCACGGCATGGCCAAGGCCATTGACCACGCCGGCGGCCCACACCGGGATCCACATCATCTGGATGGCCCAGATGGTGATGCCAATGGTGCCGAACAGCAGCAGGTCGATAACGGCCATGATCGCCACGCCCAACAGTGGGAAACGGGTGTAGACGTTACGTTCGATCCAGTCATCGGGGCAGTTCTTGCCATAGATGCGCAAGGTCTCGGGGTTTTCCGCTTCGGCGCGATACAGTTCGGCGCCTTTGCGCAGAACGGTGGAGAGGCCCTTGATCACCGGGCTGTGCGGGTCATCGACGGTTTCGCACTTGGCGTGATGCTTGCGATGGATAGCGGTCCACTCGCGGGTGTTCTGCGCCGTGGTCAACCACAGCCAGAAACGGAAGAAATGTTTCAGGCCAGCATTCAACTCAAGCGAGCGATGGGCCGAGTAGCGGTGCAGATAGACCGTGACGCCGATGATTGTGACATGGGTCATCAGCAGGGTGACTGCCACCAGTGACCAGGGCGACAAGCCGAGAAAACCTTCGTACCACATAGGCTATAGGGCCCTCGAAAAAGAAAAAAACAGCCGATGCATTATCACTAAGCGGACAGATAAAACCAGTCGCCCTTTCAGATATGAGTGGCAGGATGTGTCTTTAATCTATAATCCCGACTTTTCCGTAGGGACATGGACAGCCTTATGTCTGCCAGCTATCGCAATGCCGTGCGCGCAGCACTGCTTTACCTGCTGATTTCGCTGATCTGGATGCAGCTCAGTGGCTATTTATTGAGCAGCTTATTCGATAATTCGGCCGAGCGCCTTCGCTGGCAACTGATCAACGGTCACGTTTGGGTGGTGTTGAGCGCAGGCGTGATCTTCCTCGCCCGATCGCGGCTGATGCGTTGCCTGGGCGGCGGCGCGACATTGCAGGGACGAAGCGAAGACCGCGAGCGCCTGCGCCAGGCGGCCGCCGTGTTCGATTGCACCCGAGAAGGCGTGTTGGTCACCGATCATCAAGGGCTGATCGTGCATGTGAACCGCGCCTTTATGGCTATCACCGGCTATCAGCGTGAAGAAGTGCTGGGGCGCCAGCCCAGTCTGTTCAAGTCGGGGCATCATCCCCCCGCGTTCTATCAGGCGATGTTCGCCACGCTCAACAGCGTCGGCGAATGGAGCGGGGAAATCTGGAACCGCCGCAAAAGCGGCGAAATCTACCCGCAATGGCAGACCATCCGCCTCATTCACGATGATCATGGGCGCTGCAGTCATTTCGTGGCGGTGTTTTCCGATATCAGCGCGATCAAGGACTCTGAAGATGAGTTGAGGCGCCTGGCTCATCACGATCCGCTCACCGGCCTGCCCAATCGCCTGCTGTTCACCGACCGCGCCACGCAAGCCCTGGCATCGGCGCAAATCCACAAACGTGGCTGTGCATTGCTGATGATCGACCTGGATCACTTCGTGATGATCAACGATAGCCTTGGGCACACGATGGGTGACCAATTGCTCAAGGCGGTGGCCAATCGCTTGAGTGCCATGTTCGACCCTGGAATCACGTTGGCGCGCCTGGGTGGCGATGAGTTCGCCGTGCTGGCCGAAAGCTGCCCGCAACTGATGCAGGCGGCAGCGCTGGCCGAGCGGATCATCGAGGGTCTCAAGGAGCCATTCGACATTCACGGGCATCGATTGTTCATCAACGTCAGCATCGGTATCAGCCTCTTCCCCAGCGACGCCTTGAGTGCCGAACAGTTGTTGCGCAATGCCGACTCGGCGCTGTTCAAGGCCAAGAGTGGCGGGCGAGATGGCTATGCCCTGTACACCGAAGAGTTGACCGCCCATGCCCAGCAGCGGGTCGAGACGGCCTCCGAGCTGCGCAGGGCCCTTGAGCAAAATGAGCTGCGTGTGTATTACCAGCCTGTTCACGATCTCAAGACCTGTCGCCTGATCGGCGTCGAGGCACTGGTGCGCTGGGAGCATCCACAGCGCGGCCTGGTGTCGCCTGCGCAATTCATTCCGATTGCCGAGCGAACCGGCCTGATCGCCCGGATCGACGCCTGGGTGATGCGCCAGGCCTGCGAGCAGATGTGCCAGTGGCTGCGGGCGGGCGTGGCGTTGTCGTTTGTCGCGGTGAATGTTTCATCGCGTCTGTTCGCCGGCCGCGAGTTGTACCAACAGGTTGCGCAGGTACTGCGTGAAACCGGTTTGGACCCGGCTTTCCTGGAGTTGGAAGTCACCGAGAGTGCGGTGATGGAAGATCCAGAAGTTGCGCTTGAGCAAATGCACCGCCTACGTGAATTGGGTGTGCAACTGGCCATCGATGATTTCGGCACCGGTTATTCGTCGCTGCTGCGGCTCAAGCGCCTGCCGGTGCAGAAACTCAAGATCGATCAGGGCTTTGTCGCCGGGTTGCCAGCGGATGAAGACGACGTGGCCATTGTGCGGGTCATCATCGCCCTGGCGCAGAGCATGGGCATGCAGGTGCAAGCCGAAGGCATCGAGCAGGTCGAGCAGGCGGCGTTCCTGTTGGAACACGGCAGTCATCTGGGGCAGGGGTACTGGTTTGGGCGGCCAGTGCCGGCCGGGCAATTGGATTGGTCTCGAATCCCAGTCATTCGTTGATCTTTTGATCTTCAGCGCCGCAAACCGTTGTCCCGCCGAATAATCTCTTCTGGTTATATAAACATTCTTAAATAGTCTTTTTAAGAATATCAGCGCCTCTCTACTATTGGTCTCACGCCGTAAGCAGTGCCGCCACTGCCAGGCAACCTCTCAGTCGAAGGAGCAGCACCATGAGCGCATCTCTACGTAGCGTTGACGGCCAGGACGAAGCAACCATCCTGCGCGAAATCCAGAGCGCCCTGCGCGACCTGCGGTTTGGTGCGGTGGAAATCACCGTGCACAACGCCCAGGTGGTCCAGATCGAACGCAAGGAAAAATTCCGCTTGCAGCAACCGGGCAATAAACCGGGCTGAAGCGAAAGATCAAAAGATCGCAGCCTGCGGCAGCTCCTACAGGGGCACGCAATTCCCTGTAGGAGCTGCCGAAGGCTGCGATCTTTGAGCAGGCAACCCGATTCCAGATCATAAGAAAAGCCAACACATTTAAGAATTCCAGGAGCTTTCACCATGTCGTCGATTCGCCATTTCGCCTTGGCCGCCCTGGCCAGCGCCTTGTTTGCCGGTTCCGCCGTTGCCAAGGATTACGAACTGCTTAACGTGTCATACGACCCGACCCGTGAGCTGTACCAGGATTACAACGCTGAATTCGTCAGCTTCTGGAAGAAAAGTAATCCCGGTGACAGCGTTAAAATCCAGCAGTCTCACGGTGGCTCGGGCAAGCAGGGCCGGGCGGTGATCGACGGCCTGCGCGCTGATGTGGTGACCTTGGCCCTGGCCGGCGATATCGACGAAATCGCCAAGCTCGGCAAGACCCTGCCGGTCGACTGGCAGAAGCGTCTGCCGGAAGCCAGCACGCCGTACACTTCGACCATCGTGTTCCTGGTGCGCAAGGGCAACCCTAAAGGCATCAAGGACTGGGGCGACTTGGTCAAGAACGACGTCTCGGTGATCACCCCGAACCCGAAAACCTCCGGTGGAGCACGCTGGAACTTCCTCGCTGCCTGGGCCTATGGCCTGAAAGCCAACGGCGGTGACGAAGCCAAGGCCAAGGAATATGTGCAAACCCTGTTCAAGCACGTGCCTGTACTGGACACCGGTGCTCGTGGCTCGACCATTACCTTCGTCAACAACGGTCAGGGTGACGTGTTGCTGGCCTGGGAAAACGAAGCCTTCCTGGCCTTGAAAGAAGATGGCGGCGCCGACAAGTTCGAGATCGTCGTGCCTTCGCTATCGATCCTTGCCGAGCCGCCAGTGGCCGTGGTCGACAAGAACGCCGAGAAAAAGGGCAACGAGCAGATCGCCGAAGCCTACCTCAAGCATCTGTACAGCCCTGCCGGCCAGGAAATTGCCGCGAAAAACTTCTATCGTCCACGTGACAAGGATGTGGCCGCCAAATACGTCCAGCAGTTCCCGAAACTGGACCTGGTGACCATCGACAAAGACTTCGGCGGCTGGAAAACCGCGCAGCCGAAATTCTTCAACGACGGCGGCGTATTCGACCAGATTTACCAGGCGCAGTAATCTTAAATAGCCATCAAGGAGCCTCGAATCGCGATTCGAGGCTTTGTGCGTTCTCAACCAAGGACTCTTATGTCGCGTCGTATCTCCCCCGTCATACCCGGCTTCGGGCTGACGCTGGGCTACACCTTGGTGTACCTCAGCCTGATTGTGCTCATACCACTGGCGGCGATGTTCGTGCACGCCGCTCAACTCACCTGGGATCAGTTCTGGGCAATTATCTCGGCGCCACGGGTATTGGCGGCGTTGAAACTGAGCTTCGGCACCGCCCTTTATGCCGCAATCATCAACGGCATCATTGGCACGCTGCTAGCGTGGGTGTTGGTGCGCTATACCTTCCCCGGACGCAAAGTCATCGATGCAATGATCGACTTGCCTTTCGCATTGCCTACCGCCGTGGCCGGTATTGCACTGACCGCGCTGTACACCCCCACCGGTCTGGTAGGTCAATTTGCAGCGGATCTGGGTTTCAAGATTGCCTACACCCCCCTGGGCATCACCCTGGCCCTCACTTTTGTGACACTTCCATTCGTAGTACGTACGGTACAGCCGGTGTTGGCCGATATTCCCCGTGAAGTGGAAGAAGCGGCGGCGTGCCTGGGTGCCAAACCCTGGCAGGTTGCCCGTCATATCCTGCTGCCCGCATTGCTGCCGGCCTGGCTAACCGGTTTCGCCTTGGCCTTTGCCCGCGGGGTTGGCGAGTACGGTTCGGTGATTTTCATCGCCGGCAACATGCCGATGAAAACCGAGATCCTGCCGCTGCTGATCATGGTCAAGCTCGACCAATACGATTACACCGGCGCTACCTCCATTGGTGTACTGATGTTGGTGGTTTCCTTCATTCTGTTGCTGCTGATCAACTTGCTGCAGCGGCGTATCGAAACCCCATAAGGAGGCGCGAACAATGTCCCAATCGTCTATTGCTGCCGCCTCTTCGGCCAACGCTGCCCGCCGTGGCAGTGCAACGTCGCGGCGAATCCTGATCGGCCTTGGCTGGCTGATTTTTGCGCTGTTCCTGTTACTGCCGCTGTTTATCGTGGTGTCCCAGGGTTTGAAAAATGGCCTGGGTGCGTTCTTCACCGCGATCTTCGAACCCGACGCACTGTCGGCGCTGAAACTCACGGTGATTGCCGTATTGATATCGGTGCCGTTGAACCTGGTGTTCGGCGTCAGCGCCGCATGGTGCGTGAGCAAGTACTCGTTCCGCGGCAAAAGCATGCTGGTGACCCTGATCGACCTGCCATTCTCGGTATCGCCCGTTATCGCCGGTCTGGTCTATGTGCTGATGTTCGGCGCCCAGGGGCTATTCGGCCCGTGGCTGCAGGATCACGACATCCAGATCGTCTTCGCCTTGCCGGGCATCGTGCTGGCGACGATTTTCGTCACCGTGCCGTTCGTGGCCCGTGAGCTGATCCCGCTGATGCAGGAACAAGGCACTCAGGAAGAGGAGGCCGCGCGTTTGCTCGGGGCCAATGGCTGGCAGATGTTCTGGCACGTCACCGTGCCCAACATCAAATGGGGCCTGATCTACGGCGTGGTGCTCTGTACCGCGCGGGCCATGGGTGAATTCGGTGCGGTGTCGGTGGTTTCCGGGCACATTCGCGGGGTGACCAACACCTTGCCGCTGCACGTCGAGATCCTCTACAACGAATACAACCACGTGGCCGCGTTCGCCGTGGCGAGCCTGTTGCTGATCCTGGCGCTCTTCATCCTGCTGCTCAAGCAGTGGAGCGAAAACCGTATTAACCGCCTGCGCGCCAGCGCCGCGGAGGAATGATTTCATGTCGATCGAAGTGCGTAATGTCAGCAAGAATTTCAATGCGTTCAAGGCGCTGAATGACATCAGCCTGGACATTCAGAGCGGTGAGCTGGTGGCGTTGCTTGGCCCGTCCGGCTGCGGCAAGACCACGTTGCTGCGGATCATCGCCGGCCTGGAAACCCCGGACCAGGGCAATATCGTGTTCCACGGCGAAGACGTCTCCGGCCACGACGTGCGTGATCGCAACGTCGGTTTCGTGTTCCAGCACTACGCCTTGTTCCGCCACATGACGGTGTTCGACAACGTCGCGTTTGGCCTGCGCATGAAGCCGAAAAACCAGCGCCCGAGCGAAAGCCAGATCGCAACCAAGGTTCACGAACTGCTGAACATGGTGCAGTTGGATTGGTTGGCTGATCGCTACCCGGAACAACTCTCCGGCGGTCAGCGTCAGCGTATCGCCCTTGCCCGCGCCTTGGCGGTGGAGCCGAAAGTGCTGCTGCTCGACGAACCCTTCGGCGCTCTCGACGCCAAGGTCCGCAAGGAGCTGCGGCGTTGGTTGGCGCGCCTGCATGAAGACATCAACCTGACGTCCGTTTTCGTGACCCACGACCAGGAAGAGGCGATGGAAGTCGCTGATCGCATCGTAGTGATGAACAAGGGCGTGATCGAACAGATCGGCTCGCCGGGTGATGTCTACGAAAATCCCGCCAGCGATTTCGTCTATCACTTCCTCGGCGATTCGAACCGCCTGCATCTGGGAGAAGACAATCACGTGCTGTTCCGTCCGCACGAAGTGTCGCTGTCGCGGCATGAACTGGAAGATCACCATGCGGCCGAAGTGCGGGATATCCGTCCGCTGGGCGCGACCACTCGCGTGACGCTGAAGGTCGAAGGGCAGAGTGATTTGATCGAGGCCGAAGTGGTGAAGGATCACGACAGCCTGATCGGCCTGGCGAAGGGCGAGACGCTGTTCTTCAAGCCGAAGGTCTGGCAGAAAGTCGCCAACCTCTAAAAGCTTCGCGAGCAGGCTCGCTCCCACATTTTGATCATCAGTGAACACAAAATCTGTGAACAACCGAGATCCACTGTGGGAGCGAGCCTGCTCGCGATTGCGATCTAGATAGCAGCGCGCTTTGGATTAACCCGCACACCCCCCGCCCGCGCCTCGATCTGCTCTTTGAGTTCATGGCGCATCCCCAGCAAAAACGCCAGTTCAACCACCACAAACAACGGCCCGACAATCAACCCCGTCACATCATCGACAAACGCCGGCTTGCGACCTTCGTAGTGATGCCCGACAAACTGAATCGCCCAGCCAATCACAAACATTGCCGCACCACTGCTCAACCAGACCAGCGTGCTTTGCTGCGCGAGTGCCTGGCCGGCCCAAACGCACAGCCCCAGCAACACCGTCATCAGCACGCCGAGGCGCAACTCCAGGCGCAGGTAGAACCACGCCGACGCCAGTGACACCAGCACCGCAGGCGAAAGCCAGCCCCCGGCCCATTGCGGACGGGACAACAAGACCGCCACTGCCACGACGATCAATGGAATGCCGACGAAGTGGGTGGCGATGTTGCGCGGGTCGCGGTGGTAGGCGGCGTATTGACTGAGATGGTCAACGAGGCTTTTTTTCATTGTTATTCCTCCTGTAGGGTGACTGATCATGCCTTGGGGCCATTTCGCGCTCTGTCAGCCAGACGACAATCTCTAGGAGTTTTGATGGATAAGCAGGTCTGGCGTGCGCGCCTGATGCGTGGTCAGTGGTTCAGCCATCTGCCTGTGTCCCTACAGGATAGTCTGCTGGGTGCTGCGCGGGTACGGCACCTGTCAGCGGGTCAGCGCCTGTTCCAGCGTGGCGATCCGCCCTGTGGGCTGTACGCGGTGCTTGAAGGTGCGGTTCGCGTCGGCGCCGTCAACGAGCAGGGCAAGGAGGCATTGCTGGGCCTGGTGGAATCGCCTAACTGGTTCGGCGAGATCTGCCTGTTCGACGGTCAGCCACGTACCCATGATGCGTTCGGCGTGGGGCAGAGCACGCTGCTGCACCTCCCGCAAACCGTGCTGCTCAAGATGCTCGACGAACAGCCAGGGCATTGGCGGCAACTGGCATTGCTGATGAGCCAGAAACTGCGCATGACCTTCATCAATCTCGAACAGTTGAGCCTGTTGCCGGCCCCGGCCCGGCTGGCGCATCGCTTGCTGATGATCGCCGAAGGCTACGGCCAGCTCGACGAACCGCGTCGCGTCCTGCAACTGCCGCAAGAACAGCTTGCTGCCATGTTGTCGCTGTCACGCCAGACCACCAACCAGATCCTCAAGGATCTGCAGGGGCAGGGGATATTGCGTCTCGGGTATGGCGAGATCGAAATCCTCGATGTGCAACGGTTGCGGGCGTTGGTTGTTGTTTAATGGTGGGCTTTATCCGTGAACGCGCTTAGCCTGTCAGAACGACAGTCGAGGTGTGCCATGCGTGTACTGCTAGTAGAAGACAAACCAGGACTCGCCAAACTTCTGGCCAATGGCTTGAGTGAGGCAAGCTTTGTGGTGGATGTAGCGGTCAATGGCATGGACGGCCGGCGCTTTATCGAGAATGGCGAATATGAGCTGATTATCCTCGACGTCATGCTGCCAGGGCTCAACGGTTGGCAGTTGCTGCAACAGATCCGCAAGCTCGGCGAAACCCCTGTGCTGTTCCTCACCACCAAGGACGGCATCGAGGATCGCCTGCGTGGGTTGGAGTTGCACGAGGATGATTACCTGATCAAGCCGTTTGCCGTGAGTGAGCTGGTGGCGCGGGTGCGCAAGTTGTTGCGGCGGGATCGGGGGCGCTGAGTGGTTTCTGTGGTGCCTGTCCGGGCCTCTTCGCGAGCAGGCTCGCTCCCACATTAGACCGGGTCAGTCTGAACAACTCGTTCAACTGTGGGAGCGAGCCCGCTCGCGAAGAGGCCAGACGAGACAACCAACCTCCTGGATCAATCACCGCAACCCATCCCGAAACTGCCCCGGTGTCATCCCCGTCCAGCGCTTGAACGCACGGCTGAAGCTGCTGGTATCGGCAAACCCCAGCAAATAGCTGATCTCACTCAATGAGCATTGCGGATCACGCAGGTGCAGCAACGCCAGGTTTTCGCGGCTTTCGTTGAGCAGCGTATCGAACCGGCAACCCTCATCCGCCAGGTGCCGTTGCAGGCTGCGCAGACTCAGGTGCAGAGCCTTGGCGATGTGTTCGGCGCTGGGTTCGCCTTCCGGCAATTGCTCTTCAATGGCGTCGCGGACCTTGCGTTCCCACGTCAGCGGTTTGAGCTGCGCCAGGGTACGGTTGAGCACGGTTTCGTTGTGTTCGGCCAGTTCCGGGTTGGCATCGTCCAGGTGACTGTCGAAATCAGACAGCGCGAATTCCAGCCGATCCTCGCCGGTGGCGAAATACACTGGCGAGCGAAACACCTTGTGCCATTGGTGCGGGTCCGCCGGTTCAGGGCGACGCAAGTACACCGCCAGCGGTGCATAGTCGCGGCCCAGGCGATTGCGGCAAGTGCGCACATAAATCGCCACGAAGGCGTCGATGGCTTCGAAGGCCGGGGCTGGATTGCCTGGCGGGATTTTCAGATGGAAACAGTAGCGGTCATCGCAGCGGGTCAGCTCCAGTTCCAGGGCGTCGCTGACCACCTGGTGATAGCGCACGATGCGCTCGAAGACTTCGCGCAAGCTGCCGCTGGCCACCAGTGCATAACCTAGCGCGTGGAAGGTCGTGGGGCTGACGAAGCGCGAGACGCGCAGGCCAATCGCCGGGTCGCCGCTGACCTGTACCGCGATTTCCCACAGGCGCGTGGTGCCGGACAACGGATAGCGCGCATTCGGGTCGTCCATCAGTTGCGGGTCGAGCCCGGCCTGCTGGCACAGGGCGGTGCTGTCGAGGCCCAGGGCGTCGAGTTGCTTGCGCAGGGCGCGGGTCCAGCTGGCGAGGGAGGTCGGTTCAGTCATGCTGATTGGCGCTTCCGGTCAACAGGTTGGCGTTCTCGGCTACCGCTCCAGGTGTGTGAAGCGGGCAGGATGCGAACATCAATAACCAGAGGATGGAAGCATGCAAGGTACTTCTGCAAGTCCCCAGCGATTGAATGCAGCTGCGCGATCGGCACATATTCGTGAAGTGGTGCTGGCCAAGGGCGTAGAACTGCGCCAGCGCTACCCGATTCTCAAGCACCAGGACGCCTTGGGCGCGGGCATCCTGGCCTTCGCGCTGGCCGGGATGATCGGCTCGGCGGCGCTCTACATCCAGGGTCACATGGCTTGGTGGGTGTGCATGCTGCTCAATGCTTTTTTTGCGTCCCTGACCCACGAACTCGAGCACGACCTGATTCACAGCATGTACTTTCGCAAACAGCGGGTGCCGCACAACGTGATGATGGGCCTGGTCTGGCTGGCGCGTCCGAGCACGATCAATCCGTGGATTCGTCGTCACCTGCACCTCAATCACCACAAGGTATCCGGCTCCGAAACCGACATGGAAGAGCGTGCCATCACCAACGGCGAGCCTTGGGGTTTCGCGCGGTTGTTGATGATTGGCGACAACATCATGTCGTCGTTCATCCGCATGCTGCGGGCCAAGACCTGGGCGATGAAGCTCAGCATCATCCAGCGCACCCTGAAGGTCTATGCACCGCTGGCGCTAATACATTGGGGCGCGTGGTATGTGTTTCTCGGTTTCCACACCGCGAATGGCATCGCCTACCTGATGGGCACGCCGATCGAGTGGTCGGCGACCACGGTGTCGGTGATGAGCGTGATTGATATCGCCACGGTGGTGATCATCGGCCCGAATGTGCTGCGCACCTTTTGCCTGCACTTCATCAGTTCGAACATGCACTACTACGGTGACATCGAGCCGGGGAACGTGATGCAGCAGTGCCAGGTGTTGAATGCCTGGTGGCTATGGCCGTTGCAGGCGTTCTGCTTCAACTTCGGCAGCAGCCACGGGATTCATCACTTTGTGGTGAAGGAACCGTTCTACATCCGCCAGATGACCGTGCCGGTGGCGCATAAAGTGATGCGTGAGATGGGGGTGCGGTTCAATGATTTCGGGACGTTTGCGCGGGCGAACCGGTTTGTGCGCAAGGACGAAGCTCAGGGTGAAACCGTAGAGGGCGTGCGCGTCTGATGGCCTCATCGCTGACTTGCCAGCGATAGCGATTTTTCAGACAACCTCAATCCGGCTGAAATGGCGGCTCACTCAATGTCTGGTCTCTGCAGCCCTTACAGAGCAAAGCCGCAGTAAATCACACATTGTTAATATTCTTTTTTGGTCTATCTATAACGTTAAAAATTACTTTAAGAGATAAGCGTCTGGCTTGATGATTAAGCCATCGGGTAGCAATTTGCTCGACCTCGGGCATCCCCATCGACTTCAAGATTCATTAAACCGACACCTATTTAGCGCGAAACGTTTATAGGAGGAATTCACCATGACGTTATTGATCAAGTTGTCGGTGATCACTGCGCGCTGACAATTTTTCAAGTTTCCTGGGGCCGTCTCCTTGGCAGGGTGCGGCCCCTTTTTTTACCTGTAGGAGCTGGCTTCCCAGCGTAAGCGGTTTGTCAGGCGGTAGCTCTTTGACTGGAAGGACGCCTTCGCTGGCAAGCCAGCTCCCACAATTCTTATATTCGATTCAGGACTTAATAAATAGCTTCTTATTCCTTAACGAATATAAATCCCATCCCTATACTCGATCAGGAACAGACACGCAGCAGGAGAGCTTGCCCCATGCGCAACGAATCAATTCGCTACCTGATTGTGCCGGGCTGGCAAGGATCGCCAGAAGATCATTGGCAAAGCCACTGGCAAAACAGTTTGCCGAACAGCGCACGGGTGGAGCAGGCGGACTGGCTGACGCCGCGTCGTGAAGACTGGGTGGCGGCGCTGGCCGAGGCGATTGCAGCCGACAGCACTCCCGTCATCCTGATCGCCCACAGCCTTGGCTGCATCACCGTCGCGCACTGGGCGGCTACGGCGCCAGTGCAGTTTCTGCGTCAGGTACGTGGTGCCTTGCTGGTCGCGCCAGCGGACGTCGAACGCCCGGCTTGCGCGCCGGCGCTGCGCAATTTTGCACCGATTCCAACCGATCTTTTGCCGTTTCCCAGCCAGGTTGTCAGCTCTGACAACGACAGCGCCGTCAGCGCGCCGCGGGCTCTGGAGCTGGCGCGTAACTGGGGCGCGGAGGCGGGGATCCTGGCGGGTGCCGGGCACATCAATGTGAAGTCGGGTCATCAGCGTTGGGAGCAGGGTTTTGCCTATCTCTATCGTCTGCAAAACCGCATGGAACACCACGCCCTGCGCCGCGCCTGAACCTTTTGTTTTTTTCAACGCCCCCGTCCCCTGGCGGTTTTGGGCGGGAGTCTGCCATGAGCTTTGAAACCTTTGGTCAGCCACTGCTGACCTTTCCCGATGCTGAAAAAAGTCCCCTGAGCATCCGCGCCAAGGCGCTGGTATTCGTCGACCCGCGCTCGCGGCAATTACGCCAGGAGCTGGAACAGCTGGCACCGCGCTCGATCTCGGTACTGATTCGTGGTGAAACCGGCAGCGGCAAGGAACTGCTGGCCCGGCACATCCACCGCGCCAGTGATCGCGGCGGTTTGTTCGTCTCGGTCAATTGCGGAGCAATCAGCCCAACCTATGCCGACGCCGAATTGTTCGGCTATGCCGCCGGCAGCTACAGCGGTTCTGCCAGCAGCCGCGCCGGTTGGTTCGGTTCGGCCAACGGTGGCACGTTGTACCTGGATGAAATCGGCGACCTGCCGCTGCCGATACAAATCAAATTGCTCGCCGCCCTGGAAAACCACGAAGTGACCCGCGTCGGTGCGCATCAACCGAGCCCGGTGGACGTGCGCCTGGTCGCCGCTACCAGTATCGACCTGGCCCAGGCTGTCGCCGCCGGGAAATTCCACGAGCGGCTCTACCATTACCTCAGCGAAGGTCAACTCGAACTACCAGCACTGCGCGAACGTGTGGGCGACATCCTGTCGTTGGCCGAATACTTCCTCGGCATCTACAGCCAGCGCCTGGACCTGCCAGTGCCGTTGATCAGCGAGGCCGCGCAAGCGGTGCTGGAGCGACATAGCTGGCCGGGCAATACCCGTGAGCTGGAAAACGTCATTCACTTTGCGCTGTTGGTGAGTACCGGCGACGAGATTTTGCCGGAGCATTTGAATTTGCCTGATGAAGGGCTGAAGCAGGTCGAACAGCAGCTCAAGCGGATACTCGGAAGCGGCTCCACTGCTGAGAAAGAAGCCTTGAAACGCCTTCTACAAAACGCCGGCCTCCTGTAGGAGCTGCCGCAGGCTGCGATCTTTTGATTTTCAGCTGCCTTGAGGTCACAAAGGAGCAAAATCAAAAGATCGCAGCCTGCGGCAGCTCCTACATGGGTTGTGGCGATGTATGAACAAAATGGAATATGAAAGTGAATAAAAGATATTATTCGGGAATAAAAAATCCCGGTATTGTCCGCGTCACGCCAGCGATAGCACTTCACTGGCACCTAAATATCTAGCCGTCGCCACAAGCGACCGTGATTTTCGATAAGGACACTGCATGAAAAAGGTTCTGTTGTTCACCGCACTGGCGGCTGCCCTGACTGCGGGCCTGGCACAGGCTGGCGAGAAACTGGTGGTTGCGGCGACCCCGGTTCCACACGCCGAGATTCTCGAACTGATCAAGCCAACCCTCGCCAAAGAAGGCGTGGACCTGGAAATCAAGGTTTTCACCGACTACGTTCAGCCAAACGTGCAGGTCGACCAGAAGCGTCTGGACGCCAACTACTTCCAGACCCTGCCGTACCTGAAGAGCTTCAACGAAGGCAAAGGCACTCACCTGGAAACCGTGATCGGCGTTCACGTCGAACCGTTCGGTGGCTACTCGAAGAAAGTCAAAACCCTGGCCGAGCTGAAAGACGGCGCGACCATTGCCATCCCTAACGAAGGCAGCAACAGCGGCCGTGCCCTGATCCTGTTGCAGAAGGCTGGCCTGATCGAGTTGAAAGACCCGAAGAACGCCCTGGCCACCCCGAAAGACATCGCCAAGAACCCGCACAACTTCAAGTTCAAGGAGCTTGAGTCCGCCATGCTGCCGCGTGTGCTGGACCAGGTTGACCTGGACATGATCAACACCAACTACGCGCTGGAAGCGGGCCTGAACCCGGCCAAGGATGCACTGGTGATAGAAGGTGCCGATTCGCCTTACGTCAACTTCCTGGTGGCTCGTCCTGATAACAAGGACAGCGTCGCCATCCAGAAACTGGCCAAGGCCCTGACCAGCCCGGAAGTGAAAGCTTTCATCGAGAAGAAGTACAGCGGCGCGGTTTTGCCAGCGTTCTGATTCACGAGGTAAACCCGTTCCAGGTTGCCAACGCCGACAGCTGAGACAGCGTCGGCGTGATCGTTCCCACGCAGAGCGTGGGAACAATCCATGTGCCTCAATCCGGCCAATACCACGCCGGCTCATCCAGCATCCGCTGCCCGACAATCCCGGTTTGCCCGAGGTTTTTCTCCAGCACGATGCAATTGCACTGCGGGTCCTCTTGCAGTGCCGAAATCAGGCGTCGCGCATGGGACACCACCCACACCTGGCATTGCTCCGACGCCCGGATAATCAGCCTCGCCAGCGCTGGCAGCAGATCCGGATGCAGACTGGTTTCCGGTTCGTTCAGCACCATCAATGTCGGCGGCCGGGGCGTCAGCAGTGCCGCCACCAATAGCAAGTAACGCAACGTCCCGTCCGACAACTCAGCCGCCGACAACGGCCGCAGCAAACCTTCCTGATAGAACTCGATAGCAAAGCGTCCGCCGGGAAGCGGTTCGATGTGCAGTCGTGCACCGGGAAATGCGTCACTGATCGCGTTGCGCAATGCCTCGGGGTCGCCGATTTCGATAATGGTCTGCAATGCTGCCGCCAGGTCCCGACCGTCGTGGTGCAATACCGGGGTGCGGGTGCCCAGTTGTGGCTGACGCACCAGAGCGTCGGCATCGCTGCGAAAGTGATCGTAGAAGCGCCAGCGGCGGATGAACTCACGAGTCTCCAGGACTTCCGGCGAAGTACGCAGGCTGCCGACCTGATCGAACAGGCTGTCGAAATTCGGCGTGTGTTGCGCCAGCACGTCCCAGCTGCGGTTGGACCGACTGCGAATCAGCGGGCCGTCACGATCTACCAAAACGCTTGCTGGGCGATAGAACGTCCCGGCCCACAGACATTCGCGCTTGATTTGCGGGTCGAGGCTGAAACGTGACGGAATGGGTAAAGGGTTTCCAGGGAGCATGAAATGACCATTCGAATCGGGCAGCCCCAGGCTGATCGAGTATCCGAATTCTTCTCCGGTAAATCCCAATCGCAAACGCTTCACGCCCTGTCGCACCGTCGTCTCTACCGGCACTTCGCCATTGCGCATGCGCCGGGTGATGGTTTCCGGGCCGGCCCAGAAGGTCGAATGAAGTCCACCCTCGCGAGCCAACGCATTGACCACGCCACCCTGAGCCGTTTCCGCCAATAGGCGCAGCGCGCGGTAGAGATTGGATTTACCACTGCCGTTGGGGCCAGTAATCAGGTTCAACCGACCCAGCGGAATGACCAGTTTGTTGATCGAGCGGTAATTGGCCACCGCGAGGGTCTTGAGCATGAAGGACGTTCTCTGTAGGCGCTGCCGGAGACTGCGATCTTTTTTGATTCTTATCATTTAAATGCAAAAGATCTCAGCCTTTCGCAGCTCCTGTGTAGGAAATGACGATTATTGCGTAGGCGAAGGTTAATCCCTGTTCTAAGCTCACATGCGAATCGCGCCCGTTAAACGCAAAGGAGTCTGCATGGTTGGTCCCGGAATGAAAATAGCGCTTGGCCTGAGCCTGTTGGCCTTGCTGAGCGCCTGCAGTGAAGAGGCGCCGGTCGAAAAGAACCGGCCCCGGGTTTTCGTGCAAGAGGTCAAGCTGGCCGACTACGCCGTCAACATCACGTTGACCGGTGATGTCCAGGCCCGGGTGCAGACTGAGTTGTCGTTCCGCGTCGGGGGCAAGATCATCCAGCGTATGGTGGATGTCGGTGACCGGGTCTCGGCCAGGCAGGTGCTCGCCCGGCTCGATCCCAAGGACCTGCAGACCAACGTCGATTCGGCCCAGGCCCAGGTCGTCGCCGAGCAGGCCAAGGTCAAGCAGAACGCCGCGGCCTTCGTGCGCCAGCAGAAATTGTTGCCCAAGGGCTATACCAGCCAGAGCGAATACGATTCCGCCCAGGCGGCATTGCGCAGCACCCAAAGTTCGCTCGCGGCTGCCGAGGCGCAACTGGCCAACGCCCGTGAACAATTGAGCTACACCGCGTTGATCGCCGACGCACCGGGCGTGATCACGGCGCGGCAGGCCGAGGTCGGCCAGGTGGTGCAGGCCACGGTGCCGATTTTCAGCCTGGCCCGGGACGGGGATCGGGATGCGGTGTTCAACGTCTACGAGTCGCTACTGGCCGAGCCACCGTCGGACAGGGCGGTGGTGGTCAGTCTGCTGGATAATCCGGCGGTCAAGACCACCGGGACCGTGCGGGAAGTCACTCCGGCCGTCTCCGAGCAAACGGGTACGGTGCAGGTCAAAGTCACCCTCGACAGCTTGCCGCCAGGGATGCAATTGGGCTCGGTGGTGAGTGCCACCGCCAATACCCGGGGCAAGTCCGCCGTGGAGCTGCCGTGGTCGGCGCTGACCAAAAATGTCAGCGAGCCGGCGGTGTGGCTGGTGGATGGGGAGGGCAAGGCGCAATTGCACAACGTCAAGGTTGGCCGCTACCTGACCGGTAAAGTCATCATCAGCGCCGGACTGACCGGCGGTGAAAAAGTCGTCGTCGCGGGCGGTCAGTTGCTGCACCCCGGTGTGACGGTGGAAATCGCCGAAGACACCTACAAGGATTTGTCTGTGGGGGCTGCGCAATGAAGCGTCTGTTAGTGGTGCTCGCCGGTATGATGCTGCTGGCCTGCTCGAAAGAAGAACCCGCCCCGGAAATAGTGCGTCCAGTGTTGTCGATCACGGTCCAGGCCCTGGATGAGCAGAATCTCGGGCGTTTCGCGGGCAGCATCCAGGCCCGTTATGAAAGCAATATCGGTTTCCGAGTACCGGGGCGCATAGCCAGTCGCAGCGTCGATGTCGGTGCCGAAGTCGACAAAGGGGCCTTGCTCGCCACGCTTGATCCCACCGACCAGCAGAACCAGTTGCGTTCGGCCGAGGGCGACCTGGCGAGTGTCCAGGCGCAACTCATCAACGCCCAGGCCAGCGCCCGGCGACAGCAGCAATTGTTTGATCGCGGGGTGGGCTCCCAGGCGCAGCTCGACAGCGCACTCACCGACCTGAAAACCACCCAGGCCTCGCTCGACCAGGCCAAGGCCGCGGTCAGCCAAGCCAGGGACCAGCTCAACTATGTCGAGTTGCGCGCCGATCACAAGGCCGTGGTCACGGCGTGGAGTGCCGAAGCCGGGCAGGTCGTCACCGCGGGCCAGCAGGTGGTCACTTTGGCGCAGCCGGACATCAAGGAAGCGGTGATCGACCTGCCCGACACCTTGATCGACCAGTTGCCCGCCGACGTGGTGTTCCAGGTTGCCTCGCAACTGAACCCGAACATTGCCACCACGGCCATTGTGCGTGAAATCGAACCCCAGGCCGAAAGTGCGACCCGAACCCGGCGCGCACGCCTGACGCTGACCGAAACACCGCCGGCGTTTCGCCTCGGCACGGCGATCAGCGTGACCTTGAGTAGCGCGATCAAGCCGCGCATCGAGCTCCCCCTGAGTGCCTTGCAGGAGGTCGACGGCAAAAACCGCGTCTGGATCATTGATGCGCAGACGCAAACGGTTTCTCCAAGGGATGTCAGCATCGTCAGCCGTACGCAAACTACGGTGGTGCTGGCCAACGATATCAAGGCTGGCGAGCGAGTCGTCAGTGCCGGTGTGAACAGCCTCAAGCCGGGGCAGAAAGTGAAAGTCGATGAGGGCAACCCACAATGAAAGGGAGTTTCAACTTATCCGAATGGGCCCTCAAGCATCAGTCGTTCGTCTGGTATTTGATGTTTGTTTCTCTGCTGATGGGCGTCTTCTCGTACCTGAACCTGGGTCGCGAGGAAGACCCGTCGTTCACCATCAAGACCATGGTGATCCAGACCCGCTGGCCCGGTGCAACCCAGGAAGAAACCCTCAAGCAGATCACCGACCGTATCGAGAAAAAGCTCGAAGAGCTTGATTCCCTCGACTACGTGAAAAGCTATACCCGCCCTGGCGAATCCACGGTCTACGTGTACTTGCGCGATACCACCAAGGCCAAGGACATCCCGGAAATCTGGTACCAGGTGCGCAAGAAAATCGGCGACATCCGCTACTCGTTTCCCCAGGGCATTCAGGGGCCGTCGTTCAACGACGAGTTCGGTGACGTGTTTGGTTCGATCTACGCCTTCACCGCCGATGGCCTGTCGTTGCGCCAGTTGCGCGATTACGTCGAGCAGGCGCGCGCCGATATCCGCGGTGTGCCGGGGCTGGGCAAGATCGAGATGGTCGGCCAGCAGGACGAAGTGCTCTACCTGAATTTCTCGACACGCAAACTGGCGGCGCTGGGCATCGACGAGCAGCAAGTCGTACAAGCCCTGCAGACCCAGAACGCCGTGACGCCGTCCGGGGTGATCGAAGCCGGTCCGGAGCGGATTTCCGTGCGCACGTCCGGGCAGTTCATTTCCGAGAAGGATCTGGCCAACGTCAACTTGCGGCTCAATGACCGTTTCTATCGCCTGGCCGATATCGCCGATATTCGCCGTGGTTACGTCGACCCGTCGACCCCGGAATTTCGCTTCAATGGCCAACCCGCCATCGGTTTGGCCATTGCGATGCAAACGGGCGGCAACATCCAGGACTTCGGTAAGGCCCTGCACCAGCGCATCAGCGAGCTCACGGCGGATCTGCCAGTAGGCGTCGGTGTGCACAACGTGTCCGATCAGTCTGTCGTCGTGGAAGCGGCCGTAGGCGGGTTCACCAGTGCGTTGTTCGAAGCCGTGGTGATCGTGTTGGTGGTCAGCTTCATCAGCCTCGGCGTACGCGCGGGGCTGGTGGTGGCGTGCTCGATCCCGCTGGTGCTGGCGATGGTCTTCGTGTTCATGGAATACAGCGGCATCACCATGCAGCGAATTTCCCTCGGCGCATTGATCATCGCTCTCGGACTCCTGGTGGATGACGCGATGATCACCGTCGAGATGATGGTCTCGCGTTTGGAACTGGGCGAAACCAAGGAACAGGCCGCGACCTTTGCCTACACTTCGACCGCCTTCCCGATGCTCACCGGTACGCTGGTAACAGTGGCGGGTTTCGTACCCATTGGCCTCAATGGCAGCTCGGCCGGTGAATACACCTTCACCCTGTTTGCGGTCATTGCAGTGGCCATGTTGGTCTCGTGGGTTGTCGCGGTGTTGTTCGCCCCGGTGATTGGCGTGCACATCCTCAGTACCAATGTGAAGCCGCACTCGGCAGAGCCCGGGCGCCTCGGGCGGGCGTTCAATGGCGGCCTGCTGTGGAGCATGCGTAACCGCTGGTGGGCGATCGGCATAACGGTGCTGCTGTTCGGGTTGTCGGTGGTCGGCATGCGCTTTGTGCAGAACCAGTTCTTCCCGGCCTCGGATCGCCCGGAAATCCTGGTGGATCTGAACCTGCCGCAAAATGCCTCGATTGATGAAACCCGCAAAGCCGTGGATAAACTTGAAGCGACCCTCAAGGGCGACCCCGACATCGTGCGCTGGAGTACCTACATCGGCCAGGGCGCGATTCGTTTCTACCTGCCCCTCGACCAGCAACTGCAGAACCCTTACTACGCTCAGCTGGTGATTGTGAGTAAAGACTTCGAGACGCGCGCAGCCCTCAGTGACCGCCTGCGCGAACGCCTGCGCAAAGACTTCGTCGGCATCGGCAGTTTCGTCCAGGCCCTGGAAATGGGCCCACCCGTGGGGCGGCCGATCCAGTACCGCGTCAGCGGCCCGGACATCGACCAGGTGCGCAAGCACGCCATCGATCTGGCCAGCCAACTGGACAAGAACCCGCACATCGGTGAAATCATTTTCGACTGGAACGAGCCAGGCAAGGTACTGCGCATCGACATCGCCCAGGACAAGGCGCGCCAGCTCGGCTTGTCGTCCGAAGACGTGGCGAACCTGATGAACAGCATCGTCAGCGGCTCGACGGTGACCCAGGTCGACGACGATATCTATCTGATCAACGTGGTCGGTCGCGCCGTGGACGCCGAGCGGGGCTCACCGGATACCCTGCAGAACCTGCAGATCCTCACACCGGGCGGCACCTCCATTCCACTGCTGGCGTTTGCCTCCGTGCGCTACGAACTCGAGCAACCGCTGGTGTGGCGTCGCGACCGCAAACCGACAATCACCATCAAGACGGCGGTCATCGGTGATATCCAGCCAACCGATCTGGTGACACAGCTCAAGCCGGATATCGAAAAATTCGCCGCCTCGTTGCCGGCTGGCTACAAGGTCGCCACGGGCGGTACGGTGGAGGAAAGCGCCAAGGCCCAGGGGCCGATCAACAAGGTGGTGCCGTTGATGGTGTTCCTGATGGCCACCTTCCTGATGATTCAGCTGCACAGCGTGCAGAAGATGTTCCTGGTGGCCAGCGTCGCGCCGCTGGGGCTGATTGGCGTGGTGCTGGCGCTGGTGCCGACCGGAACGCCGATGGGCTTCGTGGCGATCCTCGGCATCCTGGCGCTGATCGGTATCATCATCCGCAACTCGGTGATCCTGGTGACCCAGATCGATGAGTTCGTGGCACAAGGTTCGTCACCCTGGGATGCGGTGGTGGAAGCTACCGAGCATCGTCGTCGACCGATCCTGCTGACCGCGGCGGCGGCGAGCCTGGGCATGATCCCGATTGCCCGGGAAGTGTTCTGGGGGCCGATGGCCTACGCGATGATTGGCGGGATCATCGTCGCCACCTTGCTGACGCTGCTGTTTTTGCCGGCCTTGTATGTGGCCTGGTACAAGATTCGCGAGCCGAAGAAAGAAGTGCGCTAAGACGAGCGCTGCGCGCTCATCGCGGGCAAGCCCGCGATGGCGTCAGTACTGACTACGAAGACTTGCGCCATACACTCGCCAACCAAGGCTGCTGCTCGCGCGGCAGCCCCGCTGGCCGGTAGTAATGCTCCAGCTCCACAAAGCCCGCTTCGGTCAGCAATTGCTGCCATGCCTTCAGGTCGTGATACGACCCATAGCGTGGCCCGTTCCAGCCTTCCTGGTTGTCGCCACGGGGATTGGAACTGAACAACACACCACCTGCCTTCAATGCCGTGCGCAGCTCTTTCAATACCCGGGGCAGCTCCTGGCGCGGGATGTGAAACAACACCGCATTGGCAAAAATCCCATCGAAGCGTTCCTGAGGCAAATCCAGCTTCAGGAAGTCCTGCTGCCAGACCTCGCAACCGCTGTCCTCCCGGGCCATTTGCGCAAACTTCTGCGAGCCATCAAGGCCTACCGCCGTGTGGCCCATGCGCGTAAAGGTCTGCAGGTCGCGACCGGGACCACAGCCAAAATCGAGAATGTCGAACGGCGGCTCGCCCTGAATATGCCGCAACAGCGCGTCGATGTTCTGGCTGACATCGTGATCGCGGGTGCCTTCGCGGAAACTTTCGGCCACCGAGTTGTAATGGTCCAGAGTCGTGGACGTGATCTGCTCGAGGTCGGCGGGAGTCTGTTTCATGGTCGGCTGCGCAGGTAAAGGGAGATGCGCAAACTATAAGCGCTTTCGCGCTTTAAAGATCGCAGCCTGCGGCAGCTCCTACAGAGGAGCTCCCTGTAGGAGCTGCCGAAGGCTGCGATCTTTTGATCTTGATTCAGCTCTTCTTCATCCCCAGGCACTCAATGGAATGATCCACCATCGCCTTGGCAATCTCCAGCAAATGCCAGACCGAGAACACCATTGCACGGTCGGCGCCCTTTAGATGGTCGCCACATTGATAGGCTGTGACCGAGGCGCAGCGCAGCAGATCGGCGATGTAGAGTTGGGTGTCTTCGAAGCTCACGTCTTTGCTGACGTTGTAGAACCGCAGTTCGTCGGGCGGGGAGGGTTGATCGCCAGTGAGGTAGAAATCAATGGCGCGGTAGAGCGCTGATCGATCCCTGAGCGGGTCTTTTTCGGGGGGTGGGTCGGGTACTGATCTTTCCATGTGTTGCTCCTATTGCTGCATGGGAGCCGACACTTTTCGCCTACTAAACGATTGGGTGGCGGCTGTACGCAGGTTAGTAGGCCGGTCAATAGGAGAAACCGGTGCACCCGAAGGTACCCCACGCACAGCCACCATTTTCTGCATGCGGCAAAGTGCCGGACATGAGCATGGAATTGCTATGCGCCTATTGTTCCGGGCTACTAAACCCGATCACTGATGAGCAGTGACGGACCGAGACTAACCACGGAGTTTGGCAGGCGCAAGCGAGCGGAATAATCTAGGAAACGTCCTGCAAAGGAAAGGGATTGAGCCTTCAGAATTGCCGATTTTCTTGTACGAAATATCGCCAAGATCGCAGCCTTCGGCAGCTCCTACAGGGTGTACACATTCCCTGTGGCGCCACCCTGTAGGAGCTGCCGAAGGCTGCGATCTTTTGATCTTGATCTAACGTTTGTTCAATCCCCGAGCCAACCGATCCCCACCCAACTGAATCACCGCCACCAACGCCACCAGCAACACGATCACCGTCAGCATGATCTGGCTATCGAAGCGCTGATACCCATACCGATAGGCAATGTCCCCCAACCCACCGGCACCAATCGCCCCCGCCATGGCAGATGAGTTGATCATCGTCACCAGGGTGATGGTGAAGCCCCCGACAATCCCCGGCAGCGCCTCAGGCAACAGCACATGCCAGACGATGTGTTCACGTCGGCAGCCCATGGCCTGTGCGGCTTCGATCAAGCCGTGATCGACTTCGCGCAAGCTGACTTCAGCGATGCGCGCAAAGAACGGCGTAGCGGCGATGGTCAATGGCACCACGGCTGCCCAAACGCCGTACGTGGTACCGACGATCAAGCGAGTGAACGGAATCAACGCCACCATCAGGATCAGGAACGGAATCGAGCGGAACAGGTTTACGAAGGCACCCAGTGCGCGATTAAGCGCCGGGGCTTCATAGATACCGCCCTTGGAACTGGTGACCAGGATCACCGCCAGCGGAATGCCCGCCAGCAGGGCGATCAACGACGACACGCCGACCATCAAGAACGTGTCGATGAATCCCTGCAGCAAGCGATCAAACCACATAGCCCAATACCTCTACCTGTTGCGCCCACTGGCCGGCGCGTTGACGCAATTCTTCGACGCCCAGGGACGAGCCCGTCACGGCCAGCAGCAGTTGCCCAAGCGCGTGTCCCTGAATCCGTTCCACGCCACCCTGCAGCAAGCGCACGCGGCCACCGAGTGCACTGAACAGTGCGGCAAGGTCCGGTTCGGCCTGGGCCGTTCCGGTGAACTGCAGGCGCAGTACCACCGCGTCCTCTGCGGACTGCGGTTGCGGATGCAAGCGGCTTTGCAGCTCTGGCGGCAGGGCGTGTTGCAACGGTGCGAGCAGGGTCTTGCTGACCTCATGCTGCGGGTTGCCGAAGACTTCCCACACCGGGCCTTGTTCGACGATGCGCCCGTATTCCAGCACCACGACGCGATCACAGATCTCGCGGATCACCGCCATTTCATGGGTGATCAGAATGATCGTCAGGCCCAAGCGTTGATTGATCTCGCGCAGCAGGCCGAGGATCGATTGCGTGGTCTCCGGGTCGAGTGCCGAAGTGGCTTCGTCGCACAGCAGAATCGCCGGGTCGTGAACCAGGGCGCGGGCGATGCCAACTCGCTGTTTCTGGCCACCGGACAGTTGCGCCGGGTAAGCCTTGTGCTTGGCTTGCAAGCCCACCAGTTCCAGCAGTTCACGAACCTTCTGCTCGCGCTTTTCCTTGGGTACGCCGGCGACTTTCAGCGGCAGCTCGACGTTCTGCCAAACCGTCTTGGCGGACATCAGGTTGAAGTGCTGGAAGATCATGCCGATGCGCCGACGCAACGCCACCAGATGGTCTTCATCGAACTCGCCGATGTCCACTTGATCGATCAGCACGCGCCCCGACGTCGGTTGTTCGAGGCGGTTGATGGTGCGGATCAGCGACGACTTGCCGGCGCCGCTACGACCGATGATGCCGAACACTTCACCGTGCTGGATCGCCAGGTCGATGCCCTGCAACGCGGCCACCGGACCTTGCTTGCCGTCATAGGTTTTACCCAGGCCGATGAAGCGCACGTGAGCGCGGTTCAGGTCCGGGTGCAGTTCGGTCTGTTCAGCTTTCTGGGGCTCTGGAATATCCAGTCGCCGTTGGATCGCAGCTGTCATGCTCAGCTCTCCCAACCGGCTTGGTAGAGCTTGCCGTGGGCTTTATCCAAGGCTGCGCGAACGGCTGGCGAGTGCTGGTAGATGTCGACGAACTTGATCAGGCGCGGGTCGGTTTTGCTCTTCGGCTGGATCACGAACTGGATCACGTATTCCTTGTGGTCGAGGCCGTCGAACAGCAGGGCAGAACCGGCGTCGAAGGTTTTAGCCAGGCGAATATAGGCCGGGTAGCCCTGGACGAGATCGGCGTCGTCGTAGGCACGTACCAGTTGCACGGCTTCGACTTGCAGGATCTTGATGTTCTTCGGGTTGGCGATGATGTCTTCTTCGGTGGCCTTGTAGCCGACCCCCGGTTTAAGCGTGATCAAGCCGGCCTTGGCCAACAGCTGCAAGCCACGCCCGCTGTTGATCGGGTCGTTGGCGATGGCCACGCTGGCGCCTTGCGGTAGCTCGTCGAAGCTTTTGTACTTCTTCGAGTAGAGACCGACATTGTTGATGATCCCCGGTGCAAAGGGCACCAGGTCAAACCCTGAGGCATTCTTGGCGTTTTCCAGGAACGGGATGTGTTGGAAGTAGTTCACGTCGATGTCGCCGGCGGCGAGGCTGACGTTGGGCGCGATCCAGTCGGTGAATTCCACCAGTTCAACTTTCAGGCCTTGTTTGCCGGCCTCTTCTACGGCCGCTTCCAGAGGAATGGCGAAGGCGGCGGTGGTGCCGATTTTCAGCGGCGCATCGGCGGCGAAAACCGCGGAGCTGAACAGGCCGAGGGCCAGGGCCAGTGCTTTGACTGGGTGGGTCAGGAGTTTCTTGGTCATGTTGGTTATTCCAGTCAGTACATAAATTTGGCCGATCGTTCCCACGCTCTGCGTGGGAACGCCTCTCGGGACGCTCCGCGTCCCTGCGGCTGTGACGCGGAGCGTCACTGGCTGCATTCCCACGCAGAGCGTGGGAACGATCAGTTACAAGGGTTAGTGTCGGTAGTGAGACCCGGTATGTTGCTCAGGCAAATGTGCGCCCTCGTTGAACAGCTTTTCGCGCAAGCTGCCATTGTCGTAAGCAGTCTTGTACGACCCACGCCGTTGCAACTCCGGGATCACCAGCTCAATGAAATCCACATAGCTTTCCGGTGTGACGATGCGCGTCAGGTTGAAGCCGTCCAGGCCGGTTTCGGCGATCCACGATTCCAGCTCATCGGCCACTTGCCCGGGCGAGCCGACCACGGTGATGTAGCGGCCACCCAGGGCGTGTTGCTCCAGCAATTTGCGCCGGGTCCAGTCGTTGTTCTGCAGGTTTTTGGTCGCCGACTGGATCGCGTTGCTCTTGACGTACTGGATCGGTTCGTCGATGCCATACTCGGAAAAATCGATGCCGGTGGAGGCCGAAAAATGCGCCACGCCGGCCTCGGCGCTGGCGTAGCTCAGGTATTCGGCGTGCTTGGCCCAAGCGAGTTCTTCAGTTGCGCCGACGATCACGTTCAAGCCCATGAACACTTTGATGTCCTCAGGGTTGCGCCCGGCCTCGACGGCGCTGGCGCGAACCTTGTCCACCTGGACCTTGGTCGACGGTTTGTTCTGGCCGCTGATGAACACGCACTCGGCGTGGCGCCCGGCGAACAGCAAACCGCGATCGGAACTACCCGCCTGGAATAGCACCGGGGTGCGCTGCGGTGACGGCTCGCACAGGTGATAACCCTCCACCTGATAGAACTCGCCCTTGTGTTCGACCTTGTGTACTTTTTCAGGCGCAGCGTAGATGCGCTGCTGCGGATCGTTGAGTACCGCGCCGTTTTCCCAACTGCCTTCCCAGAGTTTGTAGAGCACCTCCAGGTATTCATCGGCCTGGTCGTAGCGGCGGTCATGCTCGACTTGTTCGTTCAGGCCCATGGCCTTGGCCGCGCTGTCGAGGTAACCGGTGACGATGTTCCAACCGACTCGACCGCGACTCAGATGATCCAGCGTCGACATGCGCCGGGCGAACAGGTACGGCGGTTCGTAGGTGAGGTTGGCGGTGAGGCCGAAGCCAAGGTTTTTCGTCACCGCAGCCATCGCCGAAACCAGCAGCAACGGGTCGTTGACCGGCAGCTGGATCGACTCTTTGAGCGGCACGTCCACCGAGTTCTGGTACACGTCATAGACGCCGACGATATCCGCGATGAATAAGCCGTCGAACAACCCGCGTTCCAGCACCTGTGCCAGTTCGGTCCAGTATTCGATCGTCTTGTACTGGGTCGAGGTGTCCCGTGGATGCGTCCACAAGCCATGGTTGATGTGCCCGATGCAGTTCATGTTGAACGCGTTGAGCAGGATCTTCTTTTTCGCCTCGGCCATCAGATGGTCCCCCGCAGTGGCGGGTTTTCATCGTTGAGGTAGTAGTTGCCGACTGCGTGATATTTCCAGCGCACCGGGTCGTGCAGGGTATGCACCCGGGCGTTGCGCCAATGGCGATCCAGACCGTGCTCGATCAGGGTGGCCTGGCTGCCGGCCAATTCGAACAAGGTGGTGCCGGCGGCGAGGGAAATTTCAGTGCTGATGGCGCGAGCCTCGGCGACCGCAATCGACGCGGCAGCGACGCTCTCGGCATGAGTATCGGCCTGGGCCTTGTCGAGCAATTCACCAGCGCGCTCAAGCAAGGCTTCGGCAGCGTGCAGACGAATGCTCAAATGGCCGAAACTCTTGAGGGTCAGTGGGTCGTCGCTGGCTTTTTCATGGGTGGCGTCGATCCATGGCCGGGTTTTGGTGCGCACGAAATGCAGCGCGTCTTCATAGGCCGCGCGGGCGATGCCGGTGTCGATGGCGGCATGGAGAATCTGCGCCAGCGGGCCGACCGGTGTTGGCCGCTCGAAGGCGGTCTGGAACGGGATCACGTCTTCGGCGGCCACAAAGACCTCTTCGAACACCACCGAGCCGCTACCGGTGGTGCGCTGGCCGAAGCCGCTCCAGTCGTCGATCACCGTCAGGCCCTTGCTGTTGCGCGGGACAAAAGCCAGTTGCTGCACGCCGTTTTCATCGATCACCGAGGTCGGGATGCGCTGGGCGTAGATCGCGCCGGTGGCGTAGAACTTTCGACCGTTGATGCGATAGCCATCGCCATCGCGTGTCAGACGGGTGACGCGATCATGGGCGGTTTTTGTCCCCAGCTCTGCCAGTGCATTACCAAAGCGCTGGCCGGCCAGTACTTCGGCGTACAGGCGCTTTTTCTGCGCTTCGCTGCCATTCACGCGTAGCACTTCCAGCGCATAGAAGTGGTTCTGCGGGATTTGCCCGAGGGAACCATCCGCTTGGGCGATCAGTGCGATGACCTTGGCCAGGGTGACGTTGGAAACGCCCGCGCCGCCATACGCCTTCGGCACGCTGATGCCCCACAGGCCCGAGCGGGAGAACACCTCCAGCTCGGGGTGTGGCAAGCGACGTTCACGGTCGCGCAGGGCGCTGTCGCGTTTGAAATCTTCGGCCAGATCGCTGGCGACGATCAGGGCTTGCTCATCGCTGGTGATGACTGCGACGTGTTGAGAAAGGGTCATGTGTTTCTCCAGAGCTCTGGTAAAAAAGTGTCTGGCCGTCAAATCCAGGAATGCCGAGCCGGCAACGTGCCGTTCAGGTAATAGGCGCCAACCGCGTGGTATTTCCAGCGCACCGGGTCATGCAGGGTGTGCACCCGGGCGTTGCGCCAATGGCGGTCGAGGTTGAACTCGGCAAGGGTGGCGCGGCTGCCGGCCAGCTCGAACAGCTTTTCACTGGCCAGCAACGAGATTTCGGTGGTCAACACTTTGGCTTCGGCGACGGCAATCGAAGCGCGGGCAGCGGACTCAGCGGTGAGCGGTGCGGCGCTCACCTGGTCGAGCACCTGCCCGGCCTTGCGCAGCAGCGCTTCGGCGGCGTGCAGTTCGATTTTCAGCTTGCCGATATCGGCGATGACGTACAGGTCATCGCTGGCCCGTTCAACGTTGGCGTCAACCCATGGCCGGGCGCGGGTTTTCACGAACTTGATGGCGTCATCAATCGCGCCCCGGGCGATGCCGGCATCGATGGCCGCCTGGATCAGTTGCGAAACCGCGCCCTGAGTATTGGGCTTTTCATTGATCTTCCAGTTATCCACCACCAGCTCGGCGTCGACTCGCACGTTGTTGAGCAAAATGGTGCCGCTGGCGGTGGTGCGCTGGCCAAAACCGGACCAGTCATCGACGATGCGCAACCCCGGCGTACCGCGACGAACGAAGGCCAGCACTTGCTTGCCGTCGTCATTGAGCGCCTTGACCGCGACCCAGTGCGCGAACAGCGCGCCGGTGGAATAAAACTTCTGGCCGTTGAGGACAAAACCGTCGCCATCGGCAGTGATGCGCGCCTTGAGTTCAAGGGTGTTTTTAGCGCCACGTTCCGGTCCGGCATTACCAATGCGCCAGCCTTCGAGCACGCTTTTGAACAGCTGTTTTTTCTGCGCTTCGGTAGCGCTGCCGAGTATCAGGTTCAGGATGCCGAACTGGTTCTGCGGAATCTGCCCCAAGGCCGGGTCCGCCGCGGAAATGATCGCGAACACCTCGGCGAGGGTGACGAAGGAAACCTCTGGACCACCGTACTCGCGGGGAATGGCAATGCTGCCCAGGCCGCTTCGAGTGAATTGTTCGATTTCCGACCACGGCAACTTGCGTTGCTGGTCGCGCCTGGCCGCCTGCAAGAGAGCGACTTGCGCCAGTTCATGGGCGGCCTTGATGGCTTGGGCGTCGTTGCGCAGCACTTGCGCGGGCAACAACAATGGGGCGATGTCCAGGTCACTCTGGACGATTGCATCAGCCAGACTGGACATCAGTGCCACTCCTTGGCTACACGCAATGCCCTGGCGATCTGCACTGGGGTGATTGTGTTCCGGACCATACCTACCTCACATCTCATGAAAACGCCGCGGGGTGCGGCGAACGAAAACAAGAATGTCCGGTGGTCCGGTGTATATACCCTAATCTTGTATAAATATTTTTAAAACTAACTTTTAGGAATATGCATAGAAGGTCCCAAGATCGCAGCCATCGCTAGCGATGTTCCGCGGCCTGGAGGTGATCGCTCTTCGGCTCCTTGAGGTAGGGATTGGCACAACCAATCTTCAATGTCCGTGCGGGTGCCCAGCGAGAATTGTTGCCTACGCGATCGAGGATGCAGTAAGTCACTTCAAGTCGCAGGTCTTCGCCGGCTTCCAGAATGATCGCCGGAGGCACCCAGACCTGAACCGGCTGGCCCACATCGCGTTCCTTGAGTGGGGGCAAATCCATGCGGGCATCGCCCCATCGCAAGGTAATTTCGTCATCGGCGGCCATGTTCACATAGGGCTCGATGGTCACCGGCACGCCACGCTTGATCTGGTTAGGGTTCACTCCCTGGCGTCGAATTGTCCCGGGAATGTTTACCGGGGCCAGGCTCTGATTTTCGTCACCACTGAACGCAGATACCTGCCCGCCCGGACACTCGAGTTTGGACTGCACGCGCTGGGCGGGGGATACGATCGGTGCTTGTCCTATCTGCATGATTCGATAGTGGACGTATGAAGAGCCGCTAGCGATAAAACTCTCGGGTACCCGTAGCTGGACGGGTTGGCCAATCTCGTTGGCCGTCAGGACCCTGGAAGCGACGAAGCAGTTGTCCCAGAACAGTTCGATCAGGTCGCCTTCGTCCATCGCGGGGTAGGGCGGCACCTCGATCAGCAAGTGCGTCGCCGAGGCGAGGTTGATCCCTACCTTGTGCGATTGCGCGAGAGTCGGGGCGGCAAGTCCTGTTTTAGTTGAGGTGCTTTTCATGGAAGTCTCCTTGATGTTTTGCAATGAAGTCCGTTTGGGGAAAATAAAACGTGAATTCGAACAGCAAAACCGTTCATTACTTTGAGTTTAAATAATGACTGGGCGCGAGCGGTGCCGCTGGAAAGAGACTAGATAAGAGTTAGCTAGAGTAAGTGTCAATAGAGTGGGTTGGTTAAAAGGGATGTCTGGCGTTATTCAGAATTATCCTACGCTTTGAAGTTAATAAACTGTCCAGATACGTCGAATATACTTGCCAAGGGCGCCATCTTTTGAGAGTTGGTGTTGCTTGGGCGGTGGTCGAGAATCAGTCATTAAACTGTTGCGCTATACATATATGTATCGAGTGCACTGACAAAATATGCTTGTCGCGCACAGGTATATAAATATTCTAAGGATTGGGTTTTGTGGCAGGAAGGTGTCACTTCCATCCATGGAAGTTGACAAGTGTTACGAGGGATTTAATGGTGTGCGTTGTTCAGGAACTTGCTGAGAAACTGTTTCGTGCGCTCTTCCTTGGGGTTGGCAAACAATGCCTTGGCCTCGCCTTGTTCGACGATCACACCCTTGTCAAAAAACACCACGCGATTGGCCACGTCACGGGCGAAAGCCATTTCGTGGGTGACGATGACCATGGTGCGGTTCTCGTCGGCCAGGCCGCGGATGGTCGCCAGCACTTCACCCACAAGCTCCGGGTCGAGTGCCGAGGTCGGTTCGTCGAACAGAATCACTTCCGGTTCCATCGCCAGCGCGCGGGCAATCGCCACGCGCTGTTGCTGACCACCGGAAAGGCGGCGCGGGTAGGCGTCCTCCTTGCCTGCCAGGCCGACCTTGGCCAACAGCTTTTTACCCAGGGCAACGGCGTCGGCGTGCGGGATCTTCTTGACGATGATCGGGCCTTCAATAACGTTTTCCAGGGCTGTGCGGTGGGGGAACAGGTTGAAGTTCTGAAACACGAAGCCCACGTGCTGGCGCAAACGGCGCACCAGGCTCTGTTGCTGGTTCAATGGGCGGCTGGTATCGACTTCGATGTCGCCGACCTTGATCCGGCCGCTGGTGGGTGCTTCGAGGAAGTTCAGGCAACGCAGGAAGGTGGTCTTGCCCGAGCCGCTTGGCCCGATGATTGCCACCACCTCACCTTCCTTCACTTGCAGATCGATGCCGTTGAGCACGACTTGACCCTTGAACTGCTTTGTCAGTTTTTCCACGACAATCATGGGGTCAGGACTCCTGGTCGTGCCGATTGACCCGTGCTTCCAACTGGTTCTGCAGGTGCGATAGCACCGTGGCCAGGACCCAGTAGATCAGCGCGGCGGCAAGGTACATGGTGAACACTTCGAAGGTGCGTGCGGTAATCAGCTGCGCCTGGCGGAACAGCTCCGGCACTTGGATGGTAGCGGCCAGCGCGGTGTCCTTGACCAGCGAGATAAAGCTGTTGCCCAGTGGCGGCAATGCGGTACGCATCGCTTGCGGCAGGATGGCCCGGCGCAATGTTTGCGCACGGGTCATGCCGATACTGGCAGCGGCTTCCCACTGCCCGCGTTCAATCGAACCGATCGCGGCGCGCAGGATTTCGCAGGCGTAGGCCGCCATGTTCAGCGAGAAGCCGATCAGGGCCGCGGGCAGTGGATCGAGTTCCATGCCCAATTGCGGCAAGCCGTAATAGATCACGAACAGTTGCACCAGCAACGGCGTGCCGCGAAAGAACGACACGTAGATGCGGGCCAGCCAGTTGACCGATTTGAAGCGCGACAGGCGCATCAACGCCAGACCGAACCCCATCACCAGGCCGAAGAACATTCCGCCCAGGCTGAGGATGACCGTGTAATACGCGCCCTTGAGCAGAAAGGGCGCGGAATCCAGTGCGAGTTGGAAAGCAGCTTCCATTATTTGGTGACGTCAGCTTGGAAGTACTTTTCCGAGATCTTGGCCAGGGTACCGTCGGCACGCAACTCGTCGAGAGCCTTGTTCACGGCAGCCAGCAGTTCCGGCTCGCCTTTGCGCAGGGCAATACCGGCTTCCTGGCGGGAGAACGCCTGGCCGGCAGCGACGGTTTTCGGTGCTTTCTTGGCGTATTCAAGCGCGGCGAGGCGGTCAATCAGGATGGCGTCTGTACGACCGTTGTTGAGGTCGGCGAACTTGGTCGGATCATCGTCGTAGGTGCGCACGTCGGCGCCTGGTACGTTGGCTCTTACCCACTGTTCGTAGTTGGTGCCAAGGCCCACGCCGACTTTCTTGCCGGACAGGTCAGCGGCGCTCTTGATGTTCAGCGCGGCTTCCTTGTCCTTCAGCACCAACGCCTGGATACCGGAAACGGTGTATGGCTCGGAGAAGTCATACTTCTTCTTGCGTTCGTCGGAGATGGTCACCTGGTTGACCACTATGTCCAAGCGCTTGGATTCGAGAGCGGCGAGAATGCCGTCCCACTTGGTTGGCTGAATCTTGGCCTTGACGCCCAGCTTCTGGGCCAGGGCTTCGGAGAGCTCGACCTCGAAACCCGAAAGCTTGCCGTTTTCATCGACGAAGCTGAACGGAGGATAAGTACCTTCCAGGCCGACGTTGATCACGCCTTTATCCTTGATCTGTTTCAGTTGCTCACCGGCCCATGCCTGGCCGATCAGGCCGGCGCTCAGCGCCAGACCTAGCGAACCCACCAGCAGATTTCGACGTAGTGCGGAAAAATTCATGACAAGCCCCTGTGTTTTCTTATGGAAGACGCTTAAGGAAAGTTGGCAAAATCGGGATTTGGACGACTGCGATATCCTGCCTTAAAGCAGCGCACGCGTCTCGTTACAAATTCGCCTGGGGCGTGACTATATGATGGCGCTTTTAGATTAGAAAATAATAAATTCTATTTTTATTATTTCTTAATGGAATATGTGTTGCCCGGGAAGATCGCAGCCTTCGGCAGCACCTACAGAGGCTGCGATCTTTGATCTTGGCTCTTTACAGAAAGCTTGTATAGGCGAACAACGCTGGCGCTCCACCAGTGTGCAGGAAGATGATCGGCCCTTCATTGAAACGCTGGCGCCCGATCCCGTCCAACAACCCCGCCATGGCCTTGCCCGTGTAGACCGGGTCCAGCAGCAGGCCTTCCTGACCAGCCACCAGCTTCACCGCTGCCAACGTCCCGGCATTGGGCTCGCCATAGCGCGGTGCGAAGTATTCATCCCACAACTCAACCTTGAAGCTCGCCGGCAATGGCATCTCCAGCAACTCGGCGGTACGCTCGGCCAGGCCCTGGACTTTTGGCCGCTGATCTTCATCGCTGCGAGAAACGGTGACGCCGATGACTGGCAAATCCGGCAACGCTTCACTCAACGCCAGTGCCAGGCCACTGTGTGTCCCGGCACTGCCCGAGGCCAGGACGACGGCGGCGAAATTCAACCCGGTGTCCTTGATCTGCTCGGCCAGTTCCAGCCCGGCTCGTACATACCCCAAGGCACCCAGCGCATTCGAGCCACCGATCGGCACCAGGTACGGCTTCTTGCCGTTGCTGCGCAGACGGTTGGCCAAGGCTTGCAGTTGCTCATCGGCGTTATCCAGGTTCTCTACCAACTCAACCTTGGCATCGAACAGGTCCAGCAACAGCCGATTGCCGTTGCCGACGTAGTTGGCGTCGTCGGTGCCCAGCGGGTTTTCCAACAGGGCCACGCAACCCAGGCCCAGCTTGGCGGCAATGGCCGCGGTCTGGCGCACATGGTTGGACTGCAGAGCCCCGGCAGTGATCAATGTATCGGCGCCTTGGGCCAAGGCGTCGGCTGCCAGGAATTCAAGTTTGCGCAACTTGTTGCCGCCCATCGCCAGTGGCGTCAGGTCATCGCGTTTGACGTAGATGTCGCGACCCAGCCAGGCCGACAGGCGTTCGAGTTTTTCCAGGGCGGTGGGCTGACCGAGCAGGTCGAGACGATTAAAGCGGGCAAGCTGTTGTTTGATCATGGGTCCGTACTGGCGGTGGAAGGTCTCTGGACTATAGGCACGCCACTTTGTCGGGGCAACCGCCAATCGCTTATAGCCGTTTGTGCTTATCACAGCACAATTGGTTCTTAATTTGGCTTGCGGGCCTTGCCGTAAAGTAATCGCCGTTAGTGCGGCCAGACAGTCCGGCCGCCCGTGAGGAGTTTTTACCGTGAGTGAACGTTCCAGCCATTGGCAATTGCAAACCATCGTCAGCCAACTGCGCACGGCACGTGAGCAGTGGCGTGCACAAAACGGCCGCGCCAGCGGTGAGCAGGGTGGTCGCGAATTGCCGTCACGGGCGGCCATGGCGGATATTCTCGAAGCGCTCTGCGGTGCGCTGTTCCCGATGCGCCTGGGGCCGGTGGACTTGCGCGAAGAGAGTGAAGATTTCTACGTCGGCCACACCCTTGATGTGGCGTTAAATGCGTTGCTGGCCCAGGCGCGGCTTGAATTGCGCTACGCCGCACGGCACAGCGCCAAGGTCGACACTGAGGTCGAGGCTAAAACCATCCAGATCATCCAGGACTTCGCCCTCGCGTTGCCGGGGCTGCGCAGTCTGTTGGACACCGACGTCCTGGCGGCCTATCACGGCGACCCGGCGGCGCGTAGCGTCGACGAAGTGTTGCTGTGCTATCCCGGTATTCTGGCGGTGATTCACCATCGCCTCGCGCACCATCTGTATCGCGCCGGGCTGCCGTTGCTGGCACGGATCAGCGCGGAAATCGCCCACTCGGCCACCGGCATCGACATTCACCCGGGCGCGCAGATCGGCCGCAGTTTCTTTATCGACCATGGAACCGGCGTGGTGATCGGCGAGACCGCGATCATCGGCGAGCGGGTGCGGATCTATCAGGCGGTGACCTTGGGGGCCAAGCGTTTTCCCGCGGACGAAGACGGCCAGTTGCAGAAGGGCCAGGCACGGCATCCGATCGTCGAGGATGACGTGGTGATTTACGCCGGCGCGACGATTCTGGGGCGGATCACCATCGGCAAGGGCTCGACCATTGGCGGTAATGTCTGGCTGACCCGCAGCGTACCGGCAGGCAGTAACCTGACCCAGGCGAATTTGCAGCTTGATGACGGGGCGCAGAAGTAAGTCCTGAGACCTCCGCTGCTCGATATGCCGCCTTCGCGAGCAAGCCCGCTCCCACATTAGATGCGTACCTGCCTGGCAACTCGGTCTAATGTGGGAGCGGGCTTGCTCGCGAATGGTTTCAAGGCGAACCCTGGTAATGGCGTCCAGCAATTTTGCGGTGGGCCAATCCTCCAAAATCCGCGTAATACACCTCCTTGAGCTAGTGTTCAACCACGACCGCCGAACCTTGCGATTAGTCCTTAGCACCCTATTCATGTTTAACTTGAACGTTCATTCAAGTTAAACCGGTGGTTCGCTGCCCGCTCACAACAGGAGGCTTGCCTTTGCTGAGTCCGATTTCTACAGCCACGTCCAACCCCGTCGAGGTGCACCTTCAATGAGTGCATCGTCCATTCCCCCAAGCGGCCTGGTCCGCATGAATCCGCCGGTTTTCTACTTCGCGGCGACCTTCATTCTGTTGTTCGGTGTCGTGGTCATGGCCATGCCCGAACAGGCCGGCGCCTGGTTGCTGGCGGCGCAAAACTGGGCAGCCAACACCGTTGGCTGGTACTACATGCTGGCGATGACCCTGTATCTGGTCTTCGTGGTGGTCACCGCGTTATCGGGCTACGGCAAGATCAAACTCGGTGCCGACCACGACGAGCCCGAATTCAGTTATCTGTCCTGGGCCGGCATGCTGTTCGCTGCCGGAATCAGCATCACGCTGTTTTTCTTCTGCGTGTCCGAGCCCCTGACCCATATGCTGCAACCGCCTCAGGGCGAGGCGGGCACCGCGGATGCGGCGCGGCAGGCGATGCAGATCCTGTTTCTGCACTGGGGCCTGCATGGCTGGGGCGTGTTCGCCTTTGTCGGCATGGCGCTGGCCTACTTCGCCTACCGACATAACCTGCCGCTGGCCTTGCGCTCGGCGCTGTACCCGCTGATCGGCAAGCGCATCAATGGCCCCATTGGCTACGCGGTGGACGGCTTCGGCATTATCGCCACAGTCTTCGGTCTCGGCGCCGACATGGGCTTTGGCGTGTTGCACCTCAATTCGGGTCTGGACTACCTGTTTGGCATCGCTCACACGCAGTGGATTCAGGTCGGGCTGATCACGCTGATGATGGGCGCGGCGATCATCGTGGCGGTGTCCGGTGTCGACAAGGGTGTGCGAGTGATGTCCGACATCAACATGCTGCTGGCCTGCGCGCTGCTGCTGTTCGTGTTGTTCGCCGGGCCGACCCAGCACTTGCTCAATACCCTGATCCAGAACATTGGCGATTACCTTGGCGCCTTGCCGATGAAGAGTTTTGATCTCTACGCCTACGACAAGCCCAGCGACTGGTTGGGTGGCTGGACGGTGTTCTACTGGGCTTGGTGGATCGCGTGGTCGCCGTTCGTGGGCCTGTTCATTGCGCGGATCTCCCGTGGCCGGACCATCCGTGAGTTTGTCTTCGGTGTATTGCTGATTCCGCTGGGTTTCACCCTGGCGTGGATGTCGATCTTCGGCAACAGTGCCATCGACCAAGTGCTCAACCACGGCATGTCGGCGTTGGGCATGTCGGCCATCGACAACCCGTCGATGACCCTCTACCTGCTGCTGGAAACCTACCCGTGGAGCAAGACCGTGATCGCGGTCACGGTGTTCATCAGCTTCGTGTTCTTCGTCACTTCCGCCGACTCCGGCACCGTGGTGTTGTCGACGCTGTCCGCCAAGGGGGGTAACCCTGATGAGGACGGACCGAAGTGGCTGCGGGTGTTCTGGGGCGCGATGACCGCACTGGTGACCAGCGCGTTGCTGTTCTCCGGCAGCATTGATGCATTGAAGTCAGCGGTGGTCCTGACTTCACTGCCGTTCTCGCTGATTTTGCTGTTGATGATGTGGGGGCTGCATAAAGCGTTCTATCTGGAGTCGCAGAAGCAGATTGCGCAGATGCATTCCCTGGCGCCGGTGTCCGGCTCGCGGCGCGGTGGCTGGCGGCAGCGCTTGAGCCAGGCGGTACATTTCCCGTCGCGGGATGAGGTCTATCGCTTCCTCGATTCGACGGTGCGCCCGGCCATCGAAGAGGTGTCGGCGGTGTTTATCGAAAAGGGCCTGAGCGTCGTGACTCATCCCGAACCGGTCAACGACAGCGTCAGCCTGGAAATCGGTCACGGCGACGAACACCCGTTCATCTACCAGGTACAAATGCGCGGCTACTTTACGCCGTCGTTTGCCCGGGGCGGCATGGGCTCCAAGCAGCTCAACAATCGTCGCTATTACCGGGCTGAAGTGCATCTGAGCGAGGGTAGCCAGAATTACGATCTGGTGGGCTACACCAAGGAGCAGATCATCAACGACATCCTCGATCAGTACGAGCGGCACATGCAGTTCTTGCACCTGGTGCGTTGAGCGGCTCTTCAGGTCTCGGTGGTCAACACCATGAACAACACCAGCGCCGCCACCGGGATACCGAACACGGCGCTGCCAACCATCACCTCCGTGCCTAATGGCTGGCGGGCATGCACGATGCCCACCGCGCCATTGATCAGCGTCAGGGCCAGCCACAGCACGATAAAGCTGTAGGCGAGCACTTGGCGGGGGAAGCCGATTTTTTCGCCGATGTACAACATCAAGGCAAGCAGGATCAGCCCGAACGTGATGATGATGGTGGTGTGCATGGTGTTTGCCCCCCTTCAGGTGTGTGCTGCCACAAGATTCACCGCGATCCCTGTGGGAGCGAGCCTGCTCGCGAATGGTGTCGCTGCGGTTTTAGTGTGAGCATAGTTAAACCAGCCCGCCATTCACCCGCAGAATCTGCCCATTGACCCACGCCGCCTCCGGCCCGACCAGGAACGTCACGACACGGGCAATATCCTCTGGTTGCCCTAGGCGCTCCAGCGGCGCCATTTTGGCGAAATTCTGGATCTGCTCTTCGCTCTTTCCATGCAGGAACAAATCGGTCGCCACCGGCCCCGGTGCCACGGCATTGACCGTGATATTGCGCCCGCGCATCTCCTTGGCAAATACCTGGGTCAAAGATTCCACCGCGGCCTTGCTGGCGATGTACACGGCGTAGCCCGGCAGATTCAGGCCGACGGTACTGCTGGAAAAATTGATGATCTTCCCGCCGCTATTCAAGCGTGTGGCCGCTTCGCGCAGGGTGTTGAAGGTGCCGCGCGCATGGATGTTGAAGTTCTGTTCGAACAATTCGTCGCTGTGCTGCGCCAGGGGCATGACCTTGAGGATACCGGCGTTATTCACCAATACGTCGACCTTGCCCAACTGGGCTTCGGTCTCGTCGAACATCCGGCGCACGTCATCCGCACTGGCCACGTCGGCCTTGATCGCTATGGCTTGATGTCCGGCCTGACGCAACTCTACAACCAGTCTTGAAGCTTCGCTGGCGCTGCTGGCGTAGTTGATGGCGACCGCGAATCCTTCGCTGGCCAGTTGCCTGGCAATGACCGCACCGATGCCGCGGGAGGCGCCAGTCACGAGGGCCACCCTGGAAGTTTGAGTAATCATGCGATGCTCCTGTTGATGGGGTGTGGGGGCCAATTTCACATGTTTACCCAAGCCGATAAATGCAGCAGAGTTGCCTTGACTGTTCAATAATCGCCAACAATCAAGGGGATCGCCGTGGATCAGGTCAAAGCGATGAAGGTGTTCGTGCGGATCTATGAGCGCAGCAGCTTTACGTTGGCTGCGAATGACCTGAATTTGCCGCGCGCAACCCTGACCCACACGCTGAATCAATTCGAAGCCTGGCTGGGCACACGCTTGCTCGAGCGCAGCACGCGCAAGGTGCGCCCCACGCTGGACGGCGAGGCGTACTACCTGCGTTGTGTGCAACTGCTGGCAGAACTGGAAGAGGCCGAATTGGCGTTTCGCGGCGTGGCGCCAAAAGGACGGCTGCGGGTCGACTTGCACGGAACCCTGGCCAAACATTTCGTGATCCCGGCCTTGCCGCAATTCATGGTGCGCTACCCGGACATCGAACTTTCCATCAGCGAGGCCGACCGCCTGGTTGACTTGATCGCCGAAGGGGTCGACTGCGTGCTGCGCGCCGGCACGTTGAGCGACTCCGCTCTGATCGGCAAACGTGTTGCCAGCCTGCGCCAGATCACCTGCGCCAGTCCCGCTTATCTGCGCAAATACGGCGAACCGAAAAGCCTCGACGACCTGAAAAATCACCGCGCGGTGAATTACGTCTCACGCACGACGGCCAAGTTGTTCCCGTTCGAATTCATGGTCGATGGCGAGCTCAAGGAAGTGCCCATCGACGGTGCCGTTTCGGTATTCGGCGCGGAGATCTACGCGGCCTCGGCGATCGCCGGATTGGGCCTGATCCAGTGCCCGCATTACCGGATGGAAACGCAGATCGCCCAAGGGCTGATAAAGGAAGTCCTCATTGAAACACCGCCGCCACCGATGCCGGTTTCAGTGCTTTATCCACACAACCGGCACATGTCGCCACGAGTTCGGGTGTTTGTGGATTGGTTGGGGGAGGTGTTTGCGGATGCCGGTTGAAGATAGTTCCCACGCAGAGCGTGGGAACTATCGGCCATGAAACGTTTCAGCTTTTTTCGAATCCAGGGTTTTCTGACGTTTGTCCGGGCGTATGCTGGGCAACCAGATTCAAGACAGACAAGAGAGGATTCGATGACTTACACCGCTGCCGAAAACCGCTACGACTCCATCCCTTACCGCCGCGTGGGCCGTAGCGGGCTGGTACTGCCGGCTCTGTCCCTGGGCCTGTGGCACAACTTTGGCGACAGCACGCCGATCGACACCCAGCGTGCGTTGTTGCGCACGGCGTTCGACCTGGGCATCAACCATTTCGACCTGGCCAATAACTACGGTCCGCCGTACGGCAGTGCCGAGATCAACTTCGGGCGTTTGCTGCGTGAAGACTTCAAGCAGTACCGTGACGAGTTGATCATTTCGAGCAAGGCCGGTTGGGACATGTGGCCCGGTCCTTACGGTCAGGGCGGCGGTTCGCGCAAGTACGTGCTCGCCAGCCTTGACCAGAGCCTGCAACGCCTGGGCCTCGACTATGTGGACATTTTCTATTCCCACCGTTTCGATCCGGATACCCCGCTGGAAGAAACCGCCAGCGCCTTGGCTACTGCCGTACAACAAGGTAAAGCGTTGTACATCGGTATCTCGTCTTATTCCGGGGTGAAAACCCGCGAAATGGCGGCGCTGCTCAAAGAATGGAAAGTCCCGCTGTTGATTCACCAACCGGCCTACAACTTGCTCAATCGCTGGGTCGAAAAGGACTTGCTGGACACCACCGATGAGCTCGGTACGGGGGTGATTGCGTTCACGCCGCTGGCTCAGGGGCTGCTGACGGACAAATACCTCAACGGCGTGCCGGCGGATGCGCGAGTCAACCGTCCGGGCGGTGATTCGTTGCAGGCTTCGCACTTGTCCGAGGCCAACATTGCCCATGTGCGTGCGCTCAATGAGATCGCCAAGCGTCGCGGTCAAAGCCTGGCGCAGCTGGCGCTAGCCTGGACCCTGCGCGATCCGCGGGTGACTTCGGCGTTGATTGGCGCGAGCCGACCGGAGCAGATCATCGAGAACGTCGGGGCGTTGAAGAATTTGAGCTTCAGTGTTGAAGAGTTGGCGCAGATCGATCGGTTTGCCCAGGAGGGTGGGATCAATCTTTGGGAGAAGCCGTCGACCGCGGAGTAAGCGAGCACTGATCGTTCCCACGCAGAGCGTGGGAACGATCGGTTCAGCGAAAGAACGGCACATCCCCCAGCACCGTCGCCCGTTGCATCACCCGGCGCGCTGGGCGGTAATCATCCACGGCGTAATGCTGAGTCACGCGGTTGTCCCAGAACGCGATGTCGTCTTTCTGCCAGCGCCAGCGAATGGTGAATTCCGGGCGGGTGGTATGAGCGAACAGGAACTTCAAGATCGCCTCGCTCTCGGTTTCCGATAATTCGTTGATTTTCGAGGTGAAGCCCTCGTTGACGAACAATGAACGGCGCCCGCTCACCGGATGCGTGCGGATCACCGGGTGAGACAGCGGCGGATTCTTGCGCCGAGTCTCTTCCCATTGGGCCAGTGCTTCAGGTGTGTTGCCATAGCGCTCCAGTGGAAACGAACGGGTGAAATCGTGGGTGGCGGTCAGCCCTTCGAGCAGGTTTTTCATGGGCGCCGATAAGGCTTCATACGCCGCAATGCCGCTGGCCCACAGGGTATCGCCGCCAAACTCCGGCAGCAGCTTGGCGCTGAGGACCGCGCCCATGGCCGGGGTCGGGAGGAAGGTCACGTCGGTGTGCCAGATCGCGTTGTCACGCACGTCGGTGACGGCGGTGTCGAGGACCAGCACCTCCGGTTGCTCCGGCACGTTCGGGTAGATCGGATGGATGTGCAGGTCGCCGAAATTGGCGGCGAATCGTGCCTGCTGCTGCGGGGTGATCGGTTGGTCACGGAAGAACAGCACCTGGTGCTTGAGCAGCGCCTGCTCGATGGCGTCGCGTTGTTCCAGGTTCAGCGGCTGGCTGACGTCGACGCCGCTGATCTGTGCGCCGAGGGCCGAGCTTAGAGGGACGATGGTCAGGTTGCTCATGGTGGTTCTCTTCAATCCGGGTATCGAACAAAAACAGGAGGCATTAGTGAGCCTGGCCGTGCCATGGCACCAGCTTGCGTTGCAGGGCACGCAGGCCCATCTCCATCGCGAAGGCAATCAGCGCGATCACCAGAATCCCCAGCACCACCACATCGGTGACCAGGAACTGCGCAGCGGACTGCACCATGAAACCCAGGCCGCTGGTGGCGGCAATCAGTTCGGCGGCCACCAGCGTCGACCACCCCACGCCCAAGCCAATGCGCACCCCGGTCAATATGTCCGGCAAGGCGCTCGGCAGGATCACATGGCGGATCAATTGTGCACGGGTCGCGCCCAGTGACTGCGCGGCGCGCAATTTGGCCGGGTCGACGGTGCGCACGCCAGTGGCGGTAGCGATGGCAATCGGGGCGAAAATGGCCAGGTAGATCAGCAGCACTTTCGACAATTCGCCAATACCGCACCAGATCACGATCAGCGGCAGGTAAGCCAGCGGTGGAATAGGGCGGTAGAACTCGATCACTGGATCGAGAATGCCGCGTGCAATGCGGTTATGTCCGATAGCGATACCGACTGGCACGGCCGTCAGCACCGCAAAGCCAAGGCCCAGGCCGATGCGGCTGAGGCTCGCGCCCAAGTGCTGCCATAACGTCGAATCCATGTAGCCACTGGTGACCAGCAGCCAGCCTTTTTGCAGCACGGCGGACGGTGGCGGCAGAAACAGTGGCTCGATCATTCCTGTGGCGGTGACAGCCCACCAAATGAATATCAGCGCGATCAATGTCAGCACACTGATCCAGCGAGTACTCAAGCTACGGCGCAGCGCAATGGCTGTAGTACCTGGTTTAACCGCTGAGGCGGGAATTTCGTAGCTGCTCATGCGCGCTCCTGCCGCTGGGCGGCGCTGCGTTGGGAGAACACTTCGGCAAGCACGTGCTCGCGGGTTTCGATAAAGCGCGGATCGGACTTGATCGACCGTGCCGATTCACCCGCGGCGTAACGCTGGCCGAAATCCAGATGCAGGCGCTCGACGATCTGCCCGGGATTGGGTGCCAGTAGAATCAGATCCGTGGCGAGAAACACCGCTTCTTCGATGTCGTGGGTAATCAGGAAGACAGGTTTGGCGGTGCGCCGCCAGACTTGCAGCAGCAGCTCTTGCATCTGTTCGCGGGTGAAGGCATCCAGGGCCCCGAAGGGTTCGTCCATCAGCAATACACGCGGATCGGCAGCGAGCGCGCGGGCCAGGCCGACACGCTGTTTCTGGCCGCCAGAGAGTTGCCAGATCCGGCGGCTTTCAAAACCGGCGAGGTCCACCAGCGCCAGCATTTCCCTTGCGCGGATTTCGCGTTTGCCCCGAGCAATGCCGGCCAGTTCCAGGCCGAAGCCTACGTTGGCCAGCACGTCCTGCCAGGGCAGCAGGGCGTCATCCTGGAACACCACGCCGCGCTCGGCACTCGGGCCTTTGACCGGTACGCCATCGAGGGTAATACGCCCGGCACTGGGCTCGACGAAACCGGCAATCAGGTTCAACAGCGAGGTCTTGCCACTGCCGGACGGGCCGAGGGCAACCAGCAACTGCTGGGGCCCGAGGGTCAGGGAAATATCCGCCAGCACAGGTTCCGGGCTGCCGGGGTACTGTGCGCTGATGCGCTCCAGCTGTAGCAAAGCCATCGCCATTAACTCCTGATCAATCCGTGATGAACTTGGCGCTGACGTACGGCGCGTAGTCCGGCAATACAGCATCAACCTTGCCTTGTTCCTTGAGGAACACGGCGGTGTCGGTGATCGCCTTGGTAGTCGGCGCGCCGAGGGTGACCACTTGATCAGCCGCCAGCGGGTAAACGTTGCCTTGCAGCAGCAGCGGAATGTCGCTGGCCTTGGCGCCGGACAGTTTTACCAGCTTGTCGACGTTGCCTTGATTGGCGAGCCAGGCTTGCGGGTCTTTGCGGTAATCGGCGTAGGCATCCAGGGTCACTTTGGCAAACGCGGTGACGATTTCCGGGTGCTTCTCGGCGAAGTCCTTGCGCACGATCCAGGCATCGAAGGTAGGCGCACCGAACTTGGCCAGTTCACCGGAGGTGATCAGGACTTTGCCGTTTTCCTTGGCCACACCCAAGGCCGGGTCCCACACGTAGGTGGCGTCTATGTCACCGCGTTTCCAGGCGGCAATGATCGCTGGCGGCGCCAGGTTCAGCACCGTGACTTTCGATGGGTCGATGTTCCAGTGCTTCAGCGCAGCCAGCAGGCTGTAGTGGCCGGTGGAAACGAAGGGTACGGCGATTTTCTTTCCGATCAGGTCTTGGGGAGTCTTGATCCCGGAACCTTCGCGGGCCACCAGCGCTTCGGCGGCGCCGATCTGGGTCGCGATGAGGAAGGTTTCCACTGGTACTTTGCGGGTGATCGCTGCTGTCAGCGGACTGGAACCGAGGTAGCCGATCTGCACGTCACCCGAGGCGATCGCGGCGATGATGTCGGCACCGTTATCGAATTTGCGCCAGTTGATGTCGGCCTTGGTGGCTTTTTCATACGCGCCGTCGGCCTGTGCGACTTTTGCCGGGTCGACGGTGGTCTGGTAAGCGACAGTCACGTCGGCTGCCTGGGCCAAAAAGCTCGCCGCCGCCAGAGAGGCGGCCGCCAGGAGGCGAAGGGGGAAATTCAGTTTCATCGGGAAGCTCCTTGTCAGGCGACTGAGAGTCGGCGTGAAAGGAGACTAAATGATATAAGAATTCGAAAATAAATAACTTTTTCGAATGAGCTTATGAGCGGAAAATTCTAAGCCGGAGCGTAGCTGATCGTTCCCACGCGCAGCGAAAGATCGCCTCCATGGACGCTGCGCGTTCGGCTTTGGGACGCAGAGCGTCCCGGGCTGCATTCCCACGCAGAGCGTGGGAACGATCAGTGCGCTAGTTGCTGATCGCCAGAATACTCGCCTGGTACGCACCAACGAACACATCGAAATCACCCACTTCGTTCTGCTCAAGCTCGGCTTGTTGGGCCAGCGATGAACGCGCCAGCTCTTCAAACCTGGCCTGTTGCTCTGCCGGCAACGGCTCGCTGCGGAAAAACTCGGCGTGTGCCCGGCTCTGACGCAGGGAAAATTGAGCAAAGCTTTCCTTGTGCTCGGCCATTGCCGCCAGCACCTGGGCCGATGGCGTCAGGGAAGGGTTCTGGACCTTGGCCATCTGCGCGTCCAGTGCTTTGCTATGGGCGTCGCCGCCATGGCTCTGGTCAAGCAGTGCGGCCAGTGGGGCAATCTGCTCCAGCAATTGGCCCGCCCACTCTTTCAGGTCGACCGGTTGCCCGTTGCGCTGCAATTGCAGGCCTGGGCGACGACCTTCCTTGACCACACTGAGGAAGTTGGAGGTCGCATTCGAGCAACTGGTGTTGGTCAACAACGGGCTGTCGTTCAGCGCGCAGTACAGCAGGAAGGCGTCGAGGAAGCGCGATTCGGTGAGATCGATGCCCATTGGCAGGAACGGGTTGATGTCCAGGCAGCGCACTTCGACGTACTGGATGCCGCGGGCCATCAGCGCCTGGATCGGCCGCTCGCCGGTATAGGTTACGCGTTTGGGGCGGATGTTGGAGTAGTACTCGTTTTCGATCTGCAGGATGTTGGTATTGAGCTGGACCCACTCACCGTCCTGGTGGGTACCGACTTCGACATACGGCGCATAGGGTGTCGCCACCGCTTTGCGCAGGCTATCGGTATAGCTGTTCAGATCGTTGTAGCACGGTGTCAGGCCCGCTTGGGCGTTGCTCTGGTAACCCAGGTCACTCATGCGCAGGCTGGTGGCGTACGGCAAATAGAGGGTGTCCGGGTCCAGCTGTTCCAGCTGGTGCGAACGACCACGCAAGAAGCCAGCGTCCAATGCTGGTGAAGCACCGAACAGGTACATCAGCAGCCAGCTGTAGCGCCGGAAGTTGCGGATCAGTGCGATATAGGACGACGACTGGAAATCGCGGTCGGTGCCGACAAAGCCTTCGGCCTGCTTGAGCAGCGGCCAGAGTTTTTCCGGCAGGGAAAAGTTGTAGTGAATGCCGGCAATGCATTGCATGGTCTTGCCGTAGCGCAGGGCGAGGCCTTTGCGGTAGACGTACTTGAGCTGCCCGATATTGGACGTGCCGTAGTAGGCAATCGGGATGTCTTCCTCGGCCGGCAACGGACACGGCATCGAGGGGCTCCACAGGTACTCGTTGCCGAGCTTGCTGTAGGCAAAACGGTGAATGCTGTCCAGGCTCGCCAGCGTATCCGCCGGGTCGGGCAGGGCTGGGGTGATGAACTCCAGCAGCGACTCGGAATAGTCGGTGGTGATCTGTTCGTTGGTCAGCGCGGAACCCAATTCTTCCGGGTGCGGCGTTTGCGCAAGGCGACCTTCATCGGTCACGCGCAGGCATTCACGTTCGATGCCGTGAAGGCACTGTTCGAGCAGAGAGAGGTTAGCGCGCTCGCCGAGCAGGGCCAGGCGGCGGTTGAGAAGTTCGCTCAAGTTGGATTCCTTCACGCGTCAGTCGCCCCAATATGGGGGTGGGCAAGACGGTCTACAAGGGTGAAGTTAAAACTGGCGTTTTCGCCTGGTTTTTGTCGCCGTGCACGTTCTGATCGTCGCAATCCCCTGTGGGAGCGAGCCTGCTCGCGAAGAGGGAGTGTCAATCGACATTGAAGTCGCCTGATACACCACCTTCGCGAGCAGGCTCGCTCCCACAGGAAACTCCGGCGCTGCGGTCACAGCGTCGAAATTAACTCAAATCGATGACATCTAGCTACAGGACAGCGAACGTGCCTTGTGCTTTTGCGACCAGTTTGTCGCCTTGCATCACGTCGGCTTCGACCACCAGCGTGCGGCGGCCCGGGTGGATAACCCGCGCCGTGCACATCACCTCGCCGTCGGCGACGGCGCGGATGTAGTTGATCTTGCACTCGATGGTCGCGCTTTGCTGGTCAAAACCGTGGGTGCTGGAGCAGGCCAGCCCCATGGCAATGTCCACCAGGCTGAACAAGGCCCCGCCGTGCAGCTTGTTGGCGCGATTGCGCAGTTGTGGCTCAAGCGCCAGGGCGACTTGCGCCACCCCGGTTTCCAGGCTGTGCAAACGGCAACCCAACAGCTTGAAAAATGCGCTTTCGGTGTACCCGGCAGGGATGTCCATCAGCGCTTCTTCAGCTGTTTGGCGTTGGCAAACAGTGACGCCATGGCGTTGTTGCTCGGCGCTGCAGCGGTGGTTTCCTTGCGCGGTGCGGTGTTCTGGGATTGGCGTGGCGCCGAACCCGGACGCGCACCACGAGCACCGTCGACTTTCTCGCCCGGGGTGTCGCTCATGCGCATCGACAGGCCCACGCGCTTACGCGGGATGTCGACTTCCATGACCTTCACTTTCACCACGTCACCGGCCTTCACCGCTTCCCGTGGATCCTTGATGAATTTCTCCGAAAGTGCGGAGATGTGCACCAAACCATCCTGATGCACGCCGATATCGACGAATGCTCCGAAGTTGGTCACGTTGGTCACGACGCCTTCTAGGATCATGCCCAATTCCAAGTCCTTGAGGTCTTCGACACCTTCCTGGAACTCTGCGGTCTTGAATTCGGGGCGCGGGTCGCGGCCGGGTTTTTCAAGCTCTTGCAGGATGTCGGTGACCGTTGGCAGACCGAAAGTTTCGTCGGTGAACTTCTTCGGGTCGAGGCGCTTGAGGAACGCGGCATCGCCAATCAGCGAACGGATATCGCGGTCGGTCTCGGCGGCAATTCGCTGTACCAGCGGATAGGCTTCCGGGTGCACTGCCGACGAATCCAGTGGGTTCTCGCCGTTCATGACGCGCAGGAAACCTGCTGCCTGCTCGAAGGTTTTTTCGCCAAGGCGCGCGACTTTCTTCAGCGCAGCGCGAGTCTTGAACGCACCGTGTTCGTCGCGATGGCTGACGATATTCTGCGCCAGGGTCGCGTTGAGGCCGGAGATCCGCGCCAGCAATGCCACGGAGGCGGTGTTGACGTCGACGCCCACGGCGTTCACGCAGTCTTCGACCACGGCATCCAGGCCCCGCGCCAGTTTCAACTGCGACACGTCATGCTGGTATTGGCCGACTCCGATGGATTTCGGATCGATCTTCACCAGCTCGGCCAGCGGATCCTGCAGGCGGCGGGCAATCGACACCGCGCCACGGATCGACACATCCAGGTCCGGGAATTCCTTGGAAGCCAGTTCCGATGCGGAGTAAACCGATGCGCCGGCTTCGGAGACCATGACCTTGGTCATCTTCATGGCTGGGTATTTCTTGATCAGTTCGGCGGCCAGCTTGTCGGTTTCACGACTGGCGGTGCCGTTGCCGATGGCGATCAGGTCCACCGAATGCTTGGCGCACAGGGCGGCGAGCACGGCGAGGGTCTGGTCCCACTTGTTGTGCGGCACGTGCGGGTAAACCGTGGCGTGATCGAGCAGCTTGCCGGTGGAATCGACCACCGCAACCTTGCACCCGGTGCGCAAGCCCGGGTCGAGGCCCAGGGTCGCGCGCGGGCCGGCCGGAGCCGACAGCAGCAGGTCGTGCAGGTTGTGGGCGAACACGTTGATCGCCTCGGTTTCAGCGCCGTCGCGCAACTCACCTAGCAGGTCGGTTTCCAGGTGGGTGTAGAGCTTGACCTTCCAGGTCCAGCGCACCACTTCACCCAGCCATTTATCGGCGGCGCGGTTCTGGTTCTGGATGCCGACGTGCTGGCCGATCATGCCCTCGCACGGGTGCATGGTGCCCGGCAGTTCATCGCCAACTTTCAGGGCGGAGCTGAGAATGCCTTCGTTGCGGCCACGGAAAATCGCCAGCGCGCGGTGCGACGGCATGCTCTTCAGCGGTTCGTCGTGTTCGAAGTAGTCGCGGAACTTGGCGCCTTCCTCTTCCTTTCCAGCAATTACGCGGGCACTGAGAGTGGCTTCCTGCTTCAGGTAGCTGCGCAGCTTGTCCAGGAGGCCTGCGTCTTCGGCGAAGCGCTCCATGAGAATGTACTTGGCACCTTCGAGGGCGGACTTCACATCGGCCACGCCTTTTTCGGCGTCGATGAAGCGGGCGGCTTCGGTTTCCGGGCTCAGGGTCGGGTCGTTGAACAGGCCGTCGGCCAGTTCGCCGAGGCCGGCTTCCAGGGCGATCTGGCCCTTGGTGCGGCGCTTCTGCTTGTACGGCAGGTACAAGTCTTCGAGGCGGGTCTTGGTGTCTGCGAGCTTGATGTCGCGTTCCAGCTGCGGGGTCAGCTTGCCTTGCTCTGTAATGCTGGCAAGGATGCTGATGCGCCGTTCGTCGAGTTCTCGCAGGTAGCGCAGACGCTCTTCCAGATGACGCAATTGGGTGTCATCGAGGCTGCCGGTCACTTCTTTCCGGTAACGGGCGATGAAGGGAACGGTAGAACCTTCATCGAGTAGCGCGACGGCCGCTTCGACCTGTTGTGGGCGTACACCGAGTTCCTCGGCGATGCGGCTGTTGATGCTGTCCATAAAACCACCTGACAAATTGTGAAAGCAGGCTCGCAGGCGCAACGATGAGGCCTTGGCGAGTCTGGTTGAGCGGCCTGGCCTGCGCCGCTACCTGGATCAAAGGTATCCCGTTGACCCGTGAAATCGAACAATTACTGCCGGCGCCATGAAAATAAAAAGCGGTCAACCGGGGTAACGATCAGACGTTGCCTGACACAAAAGGCCGCGCATTATAACCAGCGTTCTGCCATTCGGGGGCATCGCAGGTTGTAGGCATAATCACCGGATTTCTGGCGATAAAGGAAAAATCTGCTAACAATGCACACGGTGCGTATAACGGCAGCTACGCCATAATGCGCGCCGAGATCAAAGGAGCATCCAATGAGCAGCACTGCAAACATTGCTGAAGGCGAAAAAATTCTTATTGTTGACGACGATCCGGGCCTCAGCAGCCTGCTGGAGCGTTTTTTCGTCAGCAAGGGCTACCGTGCCCGCGCCGTACCGAACACCGAACAAATGGACCGCCTGCTGGCGCGTGAAGTGTTCAACCTGGTCGTCCTCGACTTGATGCTGCCTGGGGAGGACGGCCTGACCGCTTGCCGCCGCTTGCGTGGAGCGAACAATCAGATCCCGATCATCATGCTGACCGCCAAGGGCGACGAGCTGAGCCGGATCAAGGGCCTGGAACTGGGCGCCGACGATTACCTGGCCAAGCCTTTCAACCCGGACGAGCTGATGGCCCGCGTAAAAGCTGTCCTGCGTCGTCAGTCGGCTCCGGTGCCTGGCGCACCAGGCAGCGAAGACGAAAGCGTGACCTTCGGTGACTACGAGCTGTCCCTGGCCACCCGCGAACTCAAGCGTGGTGAAGAAGTGCACATGCTCACTACCGGTGAGTTCGCTGTGCTCAAGGCGCTGGTGATGAACGCCCGCCAGCCATTGACCCGGGACAAGCTGATGAACCTGGCCCGTGGTCGTGAGTGGGATGCTCTGGAGCGCTCCATTGACGTGCAAATTTCCCGTCTGCGCCGGATGATCGAACCCGATCCGTCCAAGCCGCGTTACATCCAGACCGTCTGGGGTGTGGGTTACGTATTCGTTCCGGATGGCGCCGCCACGAAGTAACTGGCGAAGTGATCGTCGATTTGTAGGCGCGAGTTTGTGCGGGCAGAGGGCCTGATGGCCTTGCCCGCAGACTCTCGACCGGCAATGTGCGAGCATCGCTCGCTCCTGCACGTGTTTAACGGTTGCCCATGAAAACCCCGGTTTGGTTTCCCCAGAGTTTCTTCTCCCGCACCCTTTGGCTGGTGCTGATCGTCGTCCTGTTTTCCAAGGCGCTGACCTTGGTTTATCTGCTGATGAACGAAGACGTGCTGGTGGACCGCCAGTACAGCCATGGCGTCGCCCTGACGCTGCGCGCCTACTGGGCCGCCGATGAAAACAATCGCGAAAAGATTGCCGAGGCTGCAACCCTGATCCGGGTGGTCGGCGCCGGTGTGCCGGAGGGTGAACAACACTGGCCTTACAGCGGGATCTACCAGCGGCAGATGCAAGACGAACTGGGGGCCGACACCGAGGTGCGCTTGCGCATGCACTCGCCCCCGGCGCTATGGGTGCGCGCGCCCAGCCTGGGCGATGGCTGGCTGAAAGTGCCACTGTATCCGCACCCGTTGCGTGGCCAGAAAATCTGGAATGTGCTCGGCTGGTTTCTCGCCATCGGCCTGCTGTCCACGGCTTCGGCGTGGATCTTCGTCAGCCAGCTAAACCAACCCCTCAAGCGCCTTGTGTATGCCGCGCGGCAACTCGGCCAGGGGCGCAGCGTGCGCCTGCCGATCAGTGATACACCCAGTGAAATGACCGAGGTCTATCGCGCTTTCAACCAGATGGCCGAAGACGTCGAGCAGGCCGGTCGCGAGCGCGAACTGATGCTGGCCGGGGTTTCCCATGACCTGCGCACACCGCTGACCCGGTTACGCCTGTCGCTGGAACTGATGGGTGACCATAACGACCTGACAGACGCCATGGTGCGCGATATCGAGGACATGGACGCCATTCTCGATCAGTTCCTGGCGTTCATTCGCGATGGGCGTGATGAATCGGTGGAGGAGGTGGACCTGAGCGATCTTGTCCGTGAAGTCGCCGCGCCGTATAACCAGAACGAAGAAAAGGTGCGTTTGCGTCTTGAGCCGATTCCACCGTTCCCGTTGCGTCGGGTGTCGATGAAGCGGCTGTTGAACAATCTGATTGGCAACGCGCTGAATCACGCGGGCAGTGGGGTTGAGGTGGCGGCGTATGTGTCGGGGGATACCAGTGCGCCTTATGTCGTCCTGAGCGTCATGGACCGTGGAGCCGGGATAGATCCATCGGAGCTGGAAGCGATTTTCAACCCGTTCACCCGGGGCGACCGCGCCCGGGGCGGCAAGGGCACGGGCCTGGGCCTGGCAATTGTGAAGCGAATTGCTTCGATGCATGGCGGCAATGTTGAATTGCGCAACCGTTCCGGCGGCGGCCTGGAAGCGCGGGTGCGCTTGCCGTTGGGGCTGATGCTACCGCGGGATGCCGTCTAACCCGATCGTTCCCACGCAGAGCGTGGGAACGATCGGTGTGTTAACCCTTGCCTTTGGTTCGGGTCATGTTCGGCCCGCCATTCTTCTCCAGATGCTCGATGATGATCCCCGCCACGTTCTTGCTGGTGGTGGTTTCGATCCCCTCCAGGCCTGGCGACGAGTTCACCTCCATCACCAGTGGCCCGTGATTGGAGCGTAGGATATCCACCCCGGCCACGGCCAGGCCCATCACTTTCGCCGCGCGTAATGCCGTCATGCGTTCTTCCGGGGTGATCTTGATCAGGCTGGCGCTACCACCGCGATGCAGGTTGGAACGAAATTCCCCGGGTTTGGCCTGGCGTTTCATGGCTGCAATGACTTTGTCACCCACCACGAAGCAGCGAATGTCGGCGCCGCCAGCTTCCTTGATGTACTCCTGAACCATGATGTTCTGCTTGAGGCCCATGAATGCCTCGATCACCGACTCCGCCGCCGTGGCGGTTTCGCACAGCACCACACCGATACCCTGGGTGCCTTCCAGCACCTTGATCACCAAGGGTGCACCGTTGACCATTTCGATCAGGTCGGGAATATCGTCTGGCGAGTGGGCAAAACCGGTGACCGGCAATCCGATGCCCCGACGTGACAGCAATTGCAGCGAGCGCAGCTTGTCCCGCGAGCGAGCAATGGCCACCGATTCGTTGAGTGGAAAAACCCCCATCATTTCGAACTGGCGCAACACCGCGCAGCCGTAAAACGTGACCGAAGCACCGATTCGCGGGATCACCGCGTCGAAGCCTTCCAGTGGCTTGCCGCGGTAGTGGATCTGCGGCTTGTGACTGGCAATGTTCATGTAGGCGCGCAGGGTATCGACCACCACCATTTCATGGCCGCGTTCGGTACCGGCTTCGACCAGGCGGCGGGTGGAATACAGACGCGGGTTCCGCGACAGCACAGCGATCTTCATGCAACACCTGTGGAGGAGGTAGATACCGGGAACACCGGCTTGTCTTGTACATATTTGATGCCGGGATTGACTACCAACTGGCCATCAATCAGGGCTTTGGAACCGAGCAGCAAGCGATAGCGCATGGATTTTCGGCAGGCGAGCGTGAACTCGACCCGCCAGACCCGATCGCCGAGGGCCAGGGTGGTGCTGATCACGTATCGCACCTGCGCATGACCGTTGGAGCTTTTAATGGTTTTTCTCGTCACCAGCGGTGCTTCGCAGCGGCGGTGACGCAGCTGCACCACCGTGCCCAGGTGCGCGGTGAAGCGCACCCACTGCTCGCCGTCACGGTCGAACGTCTCGATGTCGGTGGCATGCAGGCTGGAGGTGCTGGCACCGGTGTCGATTTTTGCCCGAAGGCCCGCGACTCCCAAATCCGGGAGCGCCACCCACTCGCGCAGACCGACAACGGTCAAATGGTCAAATGTCTTCAAAGTTGCTCAACCGGTAGATACCGCTCTGGCCGCAAGCGGCCGAATTCGCGGTATTCACGCAGAATAATGGTTAAAAGGCGACAGATATCTACGGCCCGGATTTCCAGCCTCACGGGGAGGTTCTGGAATGTCTGCATTGTAATCCGAGACGGCGTAATTCTTGGTACGAGAGAAACGGTAGTACAGTTCATCAATATTTCAGAACGAGGAAATCCCATGGCACAAAAAAACGACGAGGATGACAAAGTCCGGCTGGATAAATGGTTATGGGCGGCGCGTTTTTACAAAACCCGTGCCTTGGCCAAGGCGGCGATTGAAAGCGGCAAAGTGCACTGCCGGGGTGAACGCTGCAAACCGGGCAAGGAGCCGCGCATTGGCGATGAATTTGTGATTCGCACCGGTTTCGAGGAGCGCACGGTGGTGGTCCAGGCGCTTTCGATCGTGCGCCGTGGTGCACCTGAAGCACAGACGTTGTACGCCGAAACCGAAGCCAGCATCGCCAAGCGCGAGAATGCCGCGGCCGAGCGCAAGGCAGGCGTCCTGGGCGTGAGCACCGATGGCAAACCGAGCAAGAAACAGCGGCGGGATCTGTTCAAGTTTCGTGGCAGCAGCAACGAATGATTGCCCCGGCCACCGATCGCGCCAGTCGGGCCAGGACTTGTAATTGCGCCTGTGCGTAGCCATATGAGGTAATTAGTCTGCCGAGCATGTGCCATTCGTCGTAAAGCGCGCACAGCCACCGGTCTCAAGGCCACAACCCGGCAGCCATACGCTATAGCCAAGGCGTAACCTCGTCTGTAACCATTTTTGTCACCCATTCAGATACCAGACTTATGACCGACTTACCGGATAACGACTTCACCCAACGCTTCATCTTCGATGACAGCGACACCCGTGGCGAGATGGTTTCGCTGGAACTCAGCTACGCTGAAGTCCTGGCCAAACACGCCTATCCGGAGCCGGTTGCGCAACTGCTCGGCGAACTGATGGCGGCTGCGGCGTTGCTGGTCGGCACCTTGAAGTTCGATGGCCTGCTGATCCTTCAGGCCCGCTCCGAAGGCCCGATTCCATTGCTGATGATCGAGTGCTCCAGCGAGCGCGACATCCGTGGCCTGGCCCGTTACGAGGCTGACCGGATTGCCCCCAATGCCACCCTGGCCGACCTGATGCCGGATGGCTCGCTGACATTGACCATCGACCCGCAGCAGGGCCAGCGCTATCAGGGCGTCGTCGATCTGGACGGCGAAACCTTGTCCGACTGCTTCACCAACTACTTCGTCATGTCTCAGCAGATTGGCACTCGCATCAAGCTCTGTGCCGATGGCCGCCGCGCCCGTGGCCTGTTGCTGCAGCAGTTGCCCGCCGATCGCCTGAAAGACGAGGAAGAACGTGCTGCCAGCTGGCAGCACCTCACCGCGCTGGCCACCACGCTGACAGCCGATGAATTGCTGGGCCTGGACAACGAAACCGTGCTCCATCGTCTCTATCACGAAGAGCAGGTTCGTCTGTTCGATGTGCAGAAACTGCGCTTCCGTTGCAGCTGCTCGCGCGAACGTTCAGCCAATGCGCTGGTCAGTCTGGGTATGGAAGATGCGCAAAACCTGGTGCTCGAGCACGGCGGTAATATCGAGATCGATTGCCAGTTCTGCAACCAGCAGTACCTGTTCGATGCCGCCGATGTCACTCAATTGTTCGCTGGTGCGGGTGTTGAGACGCCGTCAGATACCCGGCACTAAAACGGTTCAGCGCAGGTAAATTCACTGGAAAGTACCGCAATAGCGCCGTTACGACGGGAGGGCCCTACTTTTTTTGGGCTTTTCTGGCATAATCCGGCCCACTTTTTTCGCGGTAGTAGTGCACGACTTTCTACTACAAAACGTTTGGAGCACTCGGCCACTGGCCGACGGGGAACCTCATGACGCAAGCCAATAACGCCGTGTACACCGATCTGAGTGTTGATGATCTGGTCAAAGAAGCCCTCAACCGCGGTGAAGGCGAGCTTGCCGATACCGGCGCACTGGTTGTACGTACCGGTCACCGTACCGGCCGTTCGCCAGTCGATCGTTTCATCGTTGATGAGCCAACCACCACGGGCGCCATCGCCTGGGGCCCGATCAACCGCAAGTTCCCGGCTGACAAGTTCGATGCCTTGTGGAACCGCGTCGAGGCGTTCAACAACGCGCAAGAGCACTTTGTTTCCCACGTGCATGTAGGTGCCGCTTCCGAGCACTACCTGGCCGTGAAGATGACCACCCAGACCGCTTGGCAGAACCTGTTCGGCCGTTGCCTGTTCATCAACCCGGCACAGTACAACCCGGCTGGCCGTGAAGAATGGCAAGTGCTCAACGTTGCCAACTTCGAATGCGTTCCAGAGCGTGACGGCACCAACTCCGACGGTTGCGTGATCATCAACTTCGCGCAGAAGAAAGTGCTGATCGCTGGCATGCGTTATGCCGGTGAAATGAAGAAAGCCATGTTCTCGGTGCAGAACTTCCTGCTGCCGGCTGCCGACGTACTGCCAATGCACTGCGCCGCCAACATCGGCGAAGAAGGCGACGTGACCCTGTTCTTCGGTCTGTCGGGTACCGGCAAGACCACCCTGTCCGCTGACGAAAGCCGTTACCTGATCGGTGACGACGAGCACGGCTGGGGCGAGGGCGTGGTGTTCAACATCGAAGGCGGTTGCTATGCCAAGTGCATCGACCTGTCCGAGAAGAACGAGCCGGTTATCTGGAAAGCCATCAAGCACGGTGCAGTCCTGGAAAACGTCGTGATCGACGACGCCAAGCACGCCGACTACGCCGATGTCAGCCTGACCCAGAACAGCCGCGCCGCCTACCCGCTGGAGCACGTTGCCAAGCGTTCCGAGAAGAACCTCGGCGGCGAGCCAAACGCAGTGATCTTCCTGACCTGCGACCTGACCGGCGTTCTGCCGCCAGTGTCGATCCTCAACGAAGAACAAGCGGCCTACCACTTCCTGTCCGGCTACACCGCGCTGGTGGGCTCGACTGAAATGGGTTCGGGCAGCGGCATCAAGTCGACCTTCTCCACCTGCTTCGGCGCACCGTTCTTCCCGCGTCCGGCTGGCGAATACGCAGAGCTGCTGATCAAGCGCATCCGCGGCTTCGGCTCCAAGGTCTACCTGGTCAACACCGGTTGGACCGGCGGTGGCTATGGCGTCGGCAAACGCTTCAACATCCCGACCACTCGCGCGGTGATCGCAGCGATCCAGAGCGGCGCGCTGATCGGTGCCGAGACCGAGCACCTGGACACCATCAACCTCGACGTGCCAGTGGCCGTACCGGGCGTTGAGACTGGCCTGCTGAACCCACGTAACACCTGGGCCGATAAAGCCGCCTACGACGAAGCCGCCAAAGCACTGGCCGGCCTGTTCATCGAGAACTTCAAGAAGTTTGAAGTGAGCGACGCGATCAAGGCTGCCGGTCCTAAGCTGTAAGCGCTGGATTGAAGCCATGAAAAAGCCGCCCTTCGGGGCGGCTTTTTTTTGCGCGGCGTTTCAGGTTTTCAGATGCAGGACAAACGCCCCCACCAACACCAGCACAACCCCTGACACCTGCACCTTACCTAGGCGCTCCTTGAAAAAAACATACCCCAGGATCGCCGCAATCCCGCCAGACAATGTACTGATCACCGTCACCACTGAAACCGAGCCTGCCACAGCACCCCAGGCAAATGATGAAAACCCGCCGAGGTTCATCAGGCTGGCACCGGTCAGTGTCAGGCAATTTTTAAGCGGCGGGAATTTCAGGCCGTCGTCGATTCTGAGCACGATGCCTACCAGCACGATCAGCCCGACAAGATACGCGAGCCAGAGCATCGTCACCGGTCCGAGTACTGGCAGGACAAAACGTCCCTGCAGCCAGAAACTGGTGCCGTAGAACACCGCCGCCAGCAGCGCATAGGCAATGGAACTGCTCGCCTGCGTGCTGTGTGGCACCTTCGGGTCGGAATGCATGCTGGAGAGGACCACGCCAATGACGCAGAGGGCGATGCACAGTAACTGCAGCAGGCTGATCTGCTCACCGCCAGCCCAGGACAGCAACGTGGTCACTACGCCGTAGGAGGTCACCAGCGGGGCGACAATGGAAGCTTTACCCAGGGCGAAGGCCTTGGACAAGGCCAACGCACCAGACACGGTCAGCACAGCGGCAGCGACGCCGATCAGCCAGACATCAAGCGGTGCGGCCATGGACCGGAGAATGAATACGGGGAAGACGATCAGCAGCAGGCTCATGATCGTAAATCCCAGCGCCTGACCGAAATACACGGCACGTTTGACGCCAACCGCTCGGGCGTTCAAGCCCACCAGAAAATCCGTACCGCCCCACAGCAAGGCGGCTAGCAAGCCCATCAATACGTCCACGCAATTTCCTTATTGTTATGCGCCGCGGACGCTACAGGCCTTCGAGCTCCCGGGTGTCCCAGCGTTGATCCTTGATCGCTCGGTAGAGCATGCCGATGGTCAATGGTTCCTTCTTGCCGCGACCCTTGGCCTTACGCTTGAGAAAGACATCGTAGCCCTCGGGGTGAAAGTAGCGATAGCTGTCGTAGTCGACGAAATCGATGGCGAAGTGCTCTTCAAGGGTTTCGATCAAGTGTTGTGCATCGGCACCGTTGCAGCCGAGATCGAAGTTAATCGAGGTGGTGAGGCTGATCGTTTTGCGTTCGGGGAGGCCGAGTTCTTCGTGCAGTAGCTGGATGAGTAGGTGAAGGGTGGGGTCGTCGGGGAGGTTGGGGGCGAGGTTCATTGCTGGGTGTCCGGGTGGGCTTGAACAGATCTTATGGGTCGTTGGACTGGAGTGGAAGGATTGAAACCGACGCTCATCCCGCAGAACCCGTTCACTTCAGGAAACGGTGGTTTTGAGCAGGCGTTGCCGGGCGATGTTGAGCAGGTCGTTGCCATCCTGGGTCAGCAGATACAACGCATTGACGATGTTGGGAATGTCGCTGGCGTCGGCTTGTTTGAAGCACAGGCAATACAGGGTTTCCAGCAGGTCGCTGGCGGCACGGATGCGTTGGCGGGCGGCGTCGAGGATTTCCAGGGGGTCGGCCTCGGTGTCGATCACCAGCACTGGGGTTTCACTGTTACTGGACTTGAGCAGGTGATAGCGGTCAGCCAGTGGATCTGTGGTGTTCATCAAAGTGGGTCCTGTGCGAAATCGGCAAGTGTGCCCGGCAGGCCGAGACACTTTTTCAGCCGCGCCGAAAACTATAGGAGGGTGCGTGGCCATGCGACAAGACGGCGTTGATGGACAGGTTTTGTAGGGTATTTACCGTTTTTTGAGGATGGGACTACGTTGGCGCTGGTTTTCGTGCGCGAAACGATTAGAGGTAAAAATGCCTACAGGAGTGTCCGGCGTTGTTGGGTGAGTCTCGGTAGGGAGGGCAACAGAAGCTGTAGGATTTTTCGACATCAACACGCTGTATCATCCCGTATCGTTTTTGCCCCCGACCTTTTCTCGACTCGCTGCGATCGCCGGCTAGGCTTTGCTCATCGCAGCAGTCAACGGAGTGACAGCTTATGCACAACACCCTGGAACAGGTTTTCGGTTATCCACAGTTTCGGCCCGGCCAGGAGGCAGTGGTCAGCGCGGTGTTGGCGGGGCGCTCGGCGGCGGCGATTTTCCCCACCGGTTCCGGCAAGTCCCTTTGCTATCAGTTGTCGGCGGTTCTGTTGCCGCACCTGACGCTGGTGGTCTCGCCATTGCTGGCGTTGATGCAGGATCAGTTGGCGTTCCTGCAACGCCACGGCATTGCCGCGGGCAGTATCGATTCGGCCCAGAGTCGCGACGACGCCAGCGATGTCATGGCCCGTGCCAAGTCCGGCGAACTGAAAATCCTTATGGTCTCCGTGGAGCGCTTGAAGAACGAGCGTTTTCGTAATTTCCTGCAGCAGGTGCCGATCTCGCTGCTGGTAGTGGACGAGGCGCATTGCATCTCGGAATGGGGGCACAACTTTCGCCCGGACTACCTCAAGCTTCCGGACTATCAGCGCCAGTTCAACATCCCCCAGGTGTTGTTGCTGACCGCCACGGCGACCCCGAAAGTGATCGCCGACATGCAGGCGAAATTCGCCATCGAACCTGTGGATGTAGTGACCACTGGCTTTTATCGGCCGAACCTCAATCTGTGGGTGGAGCCGGTTCGCAGCCAGGATAAGCGCATGCGCCTTGTGGAATGGATGAGCCAGCGACCCGGCCAACCGAGCATTGTCTACGTCACCCAACAGAAAACCGCCGAGCACATTGCTGAACACCTGCTGCGCAATGGCATTCAAGCTGAGGCCTATCACGCCGGTTTGCCCCACGAACAGCGCGAAGGCATCCAGAAGCGCTTCATGGGCGGACAGTCCAATTGCATCGTCGCCACCATCGCCTTCGGCATGGGCATCGACAAGAGCGACATCCGTAACGTGGTGCATTTCGACCTGCCCAAGTCCATCGAAAACTACAGCCAGGAAATCGGCCGTGCCGGGCGTGATGGGCAGCCATCTGACTGCCTGGTGCTGGCCAATCGCGACAGCCTCAACGTGCTGGAAAACTTCGTCTATGGCGACACGCCTGAACAGGACGGTATCCGCTATGTGCTCGACGAGATGCAGGTCGCCGCGCCCGAGGGGCAGTGGGAGTTTCTCCTGGGGCCTCTGGGGGACCAGAGCAACATCCGCCAGCTACCGCTCAAGACCTTGCTGGTTCAACTGGAGCTTCGTGGCTTGATCGCCCCGCGTTATGCCTACTACGCCGAATACCGCTTCAAATATCTGCAGGAACCTGAGGCATTGCTGGCTCGCTTCGAGGGCGAGCGCAGGGATTTCGTCGCGGCGATCATCCAGACGTCCACCCGTGCACGTACCTGGGCTACGGTAAATTTCGATGCGTTGTATGAACAGCACCGGGCCGAGCGCAGTCGGGTGGTGAAGGCCCTGGATTATTTCCAGGAAAAGGGCTGGGTCGAGCTTGAAAGCAAGCAGATGACCGAGGTCTACAGCCTGTTGCAAACCGATTTCGACAGTGCCGTGTTGAGTGAAGAGCTGCACGCCGGTTTCAGACGGCATGAACAGACCGAGATCGCGCGGATTCACGCCATGCTGGACCTGTTCGCTACCGATCGCTGTCTGGGCTATCGCCTGGCCGAGTATTTCGGCGACGAAAATGTGCCCCGCCAGTGCGGGCACTGTTCGGTTTGCCACGGGCAGGTGGCGCGGCTGCCTGCACCGCCGGCGTTACCGGCGCTTGTGGATAAAAACTTCGAGGCACTGTGTGCTGATTTTATCCACAGGCATGAACAACACACTGGGAAGGCGCCGTCGGCTGAGCGCGTGACACGGTTCTTGTGCGGGATCAGCGTGCCGCTGTTTACCAAGCTCAAGGTGCGGACGATTTCGGGATGTGCGGCGTTGGAGGATTATCCGTATGCCGAGGTTCGTGAGTGGGCGCAGGCACACCTCTAAATCGGTGTCGGCGGAGCGGCATCCATCCGCTGAATGTCGCTCATCACAGGAATAAATTTCAAAAAGGCGCGGCGGCTGACTATGGTGAGGGCTGTCTTCGGATCGCCAACAAGAGAATAATCATGAGCCAGACACCGTTCAATATTCAGCGCGCAGCCGTCATCGGCGCGGGCACCATGGGCCGCGGCATTGTCATGTGCCTGGCCAACGCCGGGGTAGCGGTACAATGGGTCGATAACAATCCGCAGATGCTTGAACAGGCACTGGTCACTGTGTCGGACACCTATGCCCATAGTGTTCGACAGGAACGCATCGACCAGGTCGAGGCCGATGCCCGCATCGCTCGGGTCACGGCGGCCGCTGATTATGCGGCTATCCGTGACGTCGACCTGGTCATCGAAGCCGTCTACGAAAACCTCGAGCTCAAGCAGTCAATCTTCCGCGAACTGGACGGCCTGCTAAAACCTGCAGCCATTCTGGCGAGCAACACCTCTGCTCTGGACATCGACGCCATTGCCGCGGTGACTGGCCGACCACAGCAGGTCCTGGGCCTGCACTTCTTCAGCCCGGCGCACATTATGAAGCTGCTGGAAATCGTCCGTGGTGCCCAGACTGCACCGGCGGTCATCGATGCTGCGCTGGCGCTGGGCAAGCGCATGGGCAAGGTCAGCGTGGTGTCGGGCAATTGCGACGGCTTTATTGGCAATCGCATGCTAAACACCTACGTGCTGGAAGCCCGCAAAATGCTGCTTGAGGGCGCTTATCCCTATCAGGTCGATGCGGCGCTGCAAGGCTTTGGCTTCGCCATGGGACCATTCCGTATGTTCGATGTGGTTGGCGTCGACCTGCAATGGCGCGCCCGGCAACTGTCCGGTGTGGCGCAGGATGCACCAGAGGTACAGGTGGATAACCGTCTGTGCGAGCAGGGCCGTTTCGGTCAGAAGAGCGGCGACGGCTACTACCACTACGAGCCGGGCAGTCGCCAGGCTGAGCACGACCCGCTAGTCGATGCATTGGTGTTGGAAGTCAGCGAAGGGCTGGGTTTCCATCGCCGTGAAATCAGCCCGGAGGAAATCCTGGAGCGCTGCTTGCTGGCATTGGTCAACGAGGGGGCGAAGATCCTTCAGGAGGGCATCGCCGGATCGGCTCACGACATCGATCTGGTGTACCTCAACGGATACGGATTCCCGGCGGACAAGGGTGGTCCAATGGCCTGGGCGGATCAGCAAGGGTTGGCGGACATTCATCAACGCCTGCTGGCGCTTGAGACCCGCCAGGGTGATCACTGGCGCCCGGCGCGGTTGATTGGTGAGTTGGCGGCGGCAGGTAGAGGGTTTGCGGACAAGTGATTGATGGGGTGCCTGCGAGGGCGCCATCGCGAGCAGGCTCGCTCCCACAGTTGATCTTCAGTGAACCCAAATTTTATGTACGACTAAGATCCCTGTGGGAGCGAGCCTGCTCGCGAAGAACGATAACGCGGTTTCACCTTAGACTGGCGAACACACTCAGGAATCCACACCAATGCCCCAACGCTGCGACTATCCACACTTCCAACCCATCACCACACGCTGGCACGACAACGATGCCTATGGTCACGTCAACAACGTCACCTACTACAGTTTTTTCGACACGGCGGTGAACACCTACCTGATCGAAGTCGGTGGCCTGGATATACACGATGGCGAGGTAGTGGGTTTCGTGGTGAGTTCAGCCTGCGACTACTTTGCTTCCATCGCCTTCCCGGACCGGATCGAGGTCGGCTTGCGGGTCGGCAAGTTGGGCAACAGCTCGGTGCAGTACGAGTTGGCAGTGTTCAAGCAAGGGGAAGACGAGGCCTGCGCAGCCGGGCGCTTCGTGCATGTGTTTGTCGACCGGGCATCGAATCAGCCGGTGGCGATTCCGGCCGGGTTGCGTAACGCATTGGAGTGTCTGGTGGTTTAAACCAGGCAAAAAAAATCGCAGCCCTCGGGCTGCGATTTTTATCTGTCAGTGAACCCTTTCGGGATCAGTGACGATGGCGGTAGTACTTGTGATGCTTGCGATGGCCATAGGCATGACCGCGACCTGGGTGGCCGTCACGGTAGTAACGACGATCATCATGACCACGGTAGCGACGATCATCGTCGTCATCATCATCGGCCTTGTTGCCCATGTAGTTGCCCAGCGCGCCACCGGCGCCGCCGCCTGCTGCGGAGCCGATCAGGCTGCCCGTGGTGCCGCCCATGCTGCGACCGACCACGTTACCGCCTGCTGCGCCCAACGCACCGCCAATGGCCGCTTCGCCACGGCTGCGTTTGTCTGCGCCAACTGCGCTACCACCCGCGCCACCCAGGGCCGCGCCGATAGTGGAACCTGTACTGCCGCCAAGCGATTGGCCGACGACTGAGCCCAAAACCCCGCCCAATGCGCCGCCCACACCTGCTTCGGTGGTGCCGCCAGCGGAGGCCATGCCACTGACCAGGCCAAGGGACAACAAGAGAATCGAGGAGAACTTCATGGAGGAACCTCAAGGGGATGACGACGCGATCCTGAGGCTGTGTAAGGGGTGTGACAATCGAAATCCGACGAGTAACACGACTTCAGCACATTTCTATAAGTTACTGTTTTTTGGGCGGAACTTAATGGTTTTTCGCCGGTCTTTTATTACTTCGGATAGGCCGTTTTCATGAGGAAACGGCCTTTTTTGTGGGCGTTTGGAAATTGTTTTGCCAGCGACACGGCTAAAAGATCGCAGCCTGCGGCAGCTCCTGCAGAGATCGGCGTAGGAGCTACCGAAGGCTGCGATCTTTTGATTTTGCTTTAAGCAGACTTTGCCATGATCAATCCGGTCTCACTCGCCGCTTCCAGCCGGATCGCCACGAACTTGGATGTTGGTGTATGGCTGCCATCCCCGGTGCTTTCCAACGGCACCAGCGGGTTCACTTCCGGATAGTACGCCGCTGCTTGCCCCGCTGGAATATCAAATGCCAGCAGCGTGAAGCCTTTCACCCGGCGCTCAAGTCCGTCATCCCAGATTGAAACGATATCGGCCTTCTGCCCCGGCTTGAAGCCCAGGCGAATGATGTCGGCTTCGTTGACAAACAGCACGTCACGCTGCCCCTTCACTCCGCGATAACGGTCATTGAGGCCATAGATCGTGGTGTTGTACTGATCGTGGGAGCGCATCGATTGCATGATCAGGTCCGGCAACACACCGGTAGCACGGGTGCGCTCGTGCACCAGGTCCTTGGGCAACGCATTTGGGCGGAAATTGGCCCGGCCTGATGCAGTGTTCCACTTGCGCGCACCGGCGCTGTTGCCCAGGTAGAACCCGCCCGGGTTCTTGACTCTCTCGTTGAAGTCCTTGAAGCCGGGAATGGTATCGGCAATCAAGTCGCGGATGCGGCTGTAGTCTGCCACCAGCCAGTTCCAGTCCACTGGCTGGTTGCCCAGCGTGGCTGCCGCGATGCCTGCCAGGATCGCTGGCTCCGAACGCATCTGCTGCGAGAGCGGCTCCAGCTGGCCATTGGAGGCGTGGACCATGCTGAACGAGTCTTCGACGGTCACCGCTTGAGGACCTTGGGTTTGCCGGTCGATATCGGTCCGGCCCAGGCACGGCAGGATCAGGGCGTCTTTACCGTGAGTCAGGTGGCTGCGGTTGAGCTTGGTGCTGATCTGCACGGTCAGGTCGCAGTTACGCAGGGCCTGGAAGGTGCGCGGGCTGTCCGGAGTGGCTTGGGCGAAGTTGCCGCCCAGGCCGATGAAAACCTTGGCCCGACCTTCGGCCATGGCATGAATCGCCTCGACCACGTTGTGGCCGTTTTCGCGCGGCACCTTGAACTGGAAGCGTCGTTCAAGGGCATCGAGGAACGCCGTGGGTGGCCGTTCGTTGATGCCCATGGTCCGGTCGCCCTGCACGTTGCTGTGGCCACGCACCGGGCACAGGCCGGCGCCCGGCCGACCGATGTTGCCGCGCAGCAACATCAGGTTGGCGATTTCCTGGATGGTCGCTACCGAATGGCGATGCTGGGTGATCCCCATGGCCCAGCACATGATGACGTTCTTGCCCTTGGCGTACATGCGCGCCGCTTGCTCGATTTCCACCAGAGGCAGGCCGGATTGCTCGACGATCTGTTGCCATGGGGTGTCGTCGATGATGGCCAGGTAGTCCAGGACATTGACACTGTGTTCATTGAGGAAGGCGTGATCGAACACCGCAGGCTCGCCCGCTTTCTGTGCGTCGCGCTCCCATTGCAGCAGGAATTTGGCCATGCCACGCATGATCGCCATGTCGCCGCCCAATGCCGGTCGGAAGAACGCGGTATTGGTCGGTTTGTCGCCGTTGGTAAGCATTTCAATCGCGTGTTGCGGGTGCTGGAAGCGTTCCAGGCCGCGCTCTTTAAGCGGGTTGATGCACACCACCTGGGCGCCGCGTTTCACTGCCTCTCGCAACGGTTCGAGCATCCGTGGATGGTTGGTGCCGGGGTTCTGGCCCCAGACGAAAATGGCATCGGCGTGTTCGAAATCGTCGAAGGTGACGGTGCCTTTGCCGACGCCGACACTTTGCGCCAATGCCACGCCGCTAGCCTCGTGGCACATGTTCGAACAATCAGGGAAGTTGTTGGTGCCGTAGGCGCGCACGAACAGCTGGTACAAAAAGGCTGCTTCGTTACTGGCCCGGCCCGAGGTGTAGAACTCGGCCTGATTCGGGCTCGACAAGCCGTTCAGATGTTTGGCGATCAGCGCAAAGGCGGCGTCCCAACTGATCGGCTTGTAGCGGTCGGTCTCTGCGTCATAGCTCATCGGCTCGGTCAGCCGACCCTGATACTCAAGCCAGTAGTCGCTTTGTTCGAGCAACGACGTGACGCTGTGCCTGGCGAAAAACTTGGCATCGACGCGGCGCTTGGTCGCTTCCCAGTTCACCGCCTTGGCGCCGTTCTCGCAGAACATCACCATGCCGCCTTCATTGGAATCGCCCCAGGCGCAACCGGGGCAGTCGAAGCCGCCGTTCTTGTTGGTCTTGAGCATCATGCGCAGGTTTTTCAGCGCGTTGTCGCTGGTCAACCAGGCCTGGGCGACACTGATCAGTGCGCCCCAGCCTCCGGCGGCGCCTTTGTATGGCTTGTATCGAGGAACGGGTGTCTGGTCGGCTTGACGGTGTTGACTCACGCTTGGTTCTCCAACGCTGGGCTGTAGACCCGCGGCGCATTCTTTTGTGGCAGATGAATGAGATTGAGGTTGTGGCGACGGGCCCATTGCACGGCGAGCCCGGTGGGCGACGACAGGCTGACCAGCGTCTGGATGCCGGCGCGCAAGACTTTCTGGATCAATTCGAGGCTGCATCGACTGGTGACAATCGCCAGTCCGCCAGCCGTCGAAATGTTTTGGCGGACCAAGCCGCCGATCAATTTATCCAGCGCGTTGTGCCGGCCGATATCTTCGCGACCCAGCAACAGTTGGCCTTGGTCGTTCATGAACACGGCCGCGTGCACCGCCCCGCAGTGTTGGCCAAGCGGCTGGAACGCGCCGATGCGCTGGCGCAGGCCGTCCAGCCATTCAGCCGGTGGCAGGGGCGCGCCGGGCAATACTTCGAGCTCGGGCAATGCCTGCTCCACCGCTTCCACGCCGCAAAGGCCGCAACCGCTGGTACCGGCCAGCTGCCGACGCTGTTGCTTGAGGTTCCAGAACGCGCGATTGGCGATGGTCACCTGCGCGTACTGCGCTGAGCCCGAGCCGCTGAGTTGCAGGTCATAGATATCCGAGGCGTCCTGGATAATGCCGCTGCCCAGGCTGAAGCCGACGATGAAATCTTCAAGGTCGGTGGGCGTCACCAGCATCACCGCCTGGCTGATGCCGTTAAAGGCAATCGCCAGTGCGACTTCCTCGGCCAGCGCGGTGCTGGCTGACTCCGTGTGCTCAAGGTTGCTGTAGCTGTAGGTGTGGCTGGCGGCGGGCGCAGGCGTTTCGAGGGCAGGCGCCGCGCAGGCTGGGCGCTTGGCGTTCATGGCATCACCGAGGGATTGATCAGCTTTAAGACTAGGCGCGGCAACTTGCCACGTCTAATCGCTATTACTGATCTGCCGATAGATGCCGTCGATCAAGCGCCAATCAGTGATTGTTGATAAACCGCGAAACACGCTTCAGCCAAGGCTGAACGTGGCGCGCTGCGGCGCATGATCAGGCCCAGCCGGCCAAGGGTTTGGGCGTTTTCGATCGGTTGCAGGCGCAAATGCTCGGTCAGCCCTTCCAGTCCACCGTCCAACGGCATCACCGCGCAGCACAAGCCGCCATGCACAGCTTGTAACAGTTGATGCACGGCATCGGTTTGCAACAAAGGCTGTGGGTTGAGGCCGCGGCTGTGGAAGTTGTGGTCGATGGATTGGCGAAAGTGCATGCCGCTGGTGAGCATGCCCAGCGGCAACTCGATCAACGATTCCCAGCTCAGCGGTGCTTCGCCAAAGGTAAAGAAGCGCTGATCGTAGAGCAGGCCCATGTGGGTTTCACTGAAGGCGAAGGAGTCAAAGCGCTCGGCATCCAGGCGTTCGAGGTAGGACACGCCGAGGTCCAGGCGATTGTTCGCCAGTTGTTCGAGGATCTGTTCGGAGCTCAGTGCCGAGAGTTCAAAGCGCAGGTTCGGGTGTTCTGCGTGCAGGCGCTGCAGCAGCGGCAACGGATCGAAGCTCGACAGCGGCACCACGCCCAGGCGCAAGGTGCCGACCAGATTGCCGCGACAGGCCGCCGCCTCGGCGTACAAGCCGTCATAGGCGGCCAAGACGGTGCGCGCCCAAGCCAGCACCCTCTCGCCAGGTGCAGTAAAGCCTTCAAAGCGCTGGCCGCGATTGACCAGCGGCAGATCGAGTTCCTCCTCGAGGCTGCGCAGACGCATGGACAGGGTCGGCTGGGTAATATGGCAGCGTGCGGCGGCCTGGCCGAAATGGCGGGTTTCATCCAGAGCGATGAGGAATTTCAGCTGCTTGATGTCCATCTTCGCTCCAGGGTGCGGGAAGGGGTCGATTCTAGCGCAAGCGGCGTCATTGGTCGGTTTGGATTGGCAAACGGCTGCCGTGGTCTAGGCTTTTACGTCTGGAACCCGAAACCCAAGGAGAGCGAAACGATGAGCCTGTTCAGTTTTCTCAAAGAAGCCGGTGAAAAAATCCTCGACGCGTTGACGCCGGACAAGGCTGAAGCCAATAGCGAGGCATTGACCAAGCATGTGCAGAGTGCGTTGACGGGGATCGATACTTCCAAGATTCAGGTGAAGGTCGAGGGCGATAAGGTCATCGCCAGCGGCGAAGCGAAGACGCAGGAAGAAAAGGAAAAAATTCTCCTGACGCTGGGCAACGTGGCGGGTGTCAGCGGTGTTGAAGACCAGATCACCGTGACCGGTCCAGTGGTCGTGGCCGCGAAGTTTGTCGTGGTCGAGAAGGGCGACACCTTGAGCGCCATTTCCCTGCGCGTGTACGGCAATGCCAACCTGTACAACAAAATCTTCGAAGCCAACAAACCGATGCTCAAGGATGTGAACAAGATCTATCCGGGGCAATCGTTGCGTATTCCTGAATAATGTGAGGCCCTGTAGGAGCTGCCGAAGGCTGCGATCTTTTGACTTTGATCTTTAAAAACAAGATCAAAAGATCGCAGCCTGCGGCAGCTCCTACAGGAAATCAAAGGCCGGTTATCAAATCCCGATAGTCCTCGACCGCCGCAAACTCCGCCGTGTCCTTGGGCCCTTTGCGGCTATCCGGCTCTTTCACCGCCAACAAATGCGCCACGCCGAACTCCCGGGCACTGCGCAGGATCGGCAGTGTGTCGTCGATAAACAGGCTGCGCGCCGGGTCGAAGTCGATGTCGGCCTGCAAGGCATCCCAGAACTGCGGGTTTTCCTTGGGGAAACCGTAATCGTGGGAGCTGATCAAACGCTCGAAATACGGCGCCAGCTCGATTCTTTCCAGCTTCAATGACAGCGAATCGCGATGCGCATTGGTGATCAGCACCACACGCTTGCCTGCACGCTTGATCGCCGCCAGGAAGATGTCCGCATCCGGGCGCAAGGCGATCAGATGAGCCGTTTCCAGTTTCAGCTCGCGCACGGGTAGTTTCAGTTCGGTACTCCAGAAATCCAGGCAGTACCACTGCAGCTGACCGGCATTGCGTTCAAATAACGGCTGCAGTTCCAGTTCGGCCATTGCCCGGCTCACCCCGTGCAGTTCGGCATAACGCTGGGGCAAGTGCTCCAGCCAGAAATGGTTGTCGAAGTGCAGGTCCAGCAGCGTGCCGTCCATGTCCAGCAGAACGGTATCGATGTCGTGCCAGGGCAGCAGGGACATAAAAACTTCTCCAACGGTAAAAAAAGGTATCCGGGGACAACAATCAGGATAGGCCGGGTATAGTAACCCGCTATCGCCCAGGAGCCGCTCATGCGCCAGAAACCCACCATCCTCGCCCGCGAGATTGTCGCCACCAGCCGTTTGTTCTGCGTCGAGGAGCTGAAGCTGCGTTTTTCCAATGGCGTGGAGCGCACCTATGAGCGATTGGTCGGCAAGGGCGCAGGCTATGGTGCCGTGATGATCGTGGCGATGCTCGATGCCGACCATGCCGTATTGGTCGAAGAGTACTGCGGCGGTACCGATGCATACGAATTATCCCTGCCTAAAGGCTTGATCGAGCCAGGCGAGGACGTTTTGGCGGCAGCCGAGCGCGAGCTCAAGGAAGAGGCAGGTTATGGGGCGCGACAGTTGGAACATCTGACCGAGCTGTCGTTGTCACCTGGTTACATGAGCCAGAAAATCCAGGTGGTGTTGGCCACTGACCTGTACGAAGAGCGCCTGGAAGGTGACGAGCCGGAGCCGATGGGCGTGGACAAGATCAACCTGCGCGAATTGTCGGCCCTGGCGCAGAACCCGAAGTTCACCGAAGGCCGTGCCTTGGCGGCGTTGTACCTGGCCCGTGACCTGCTGACCCAGCGCGGGGTGTTCCAGCCATGAATTTTCCCCATCCGTTGATGGCGCCGGTGGTCGAGCTGGCATTGAAGGCCGGCGAGGCGATCTTGCCGTTCTGGCGCGTCGGCACGGCCGTGACTGCCAAGACTGACGATTCACCCGTGACTGCCGCAGACATGGCTGCTCATCATCTGATTCTGGCCGGGCTGACGGCGCTTGATCCGAGTATTCCGGTGTTGTCCGAAGAAGACGCCAACATCCCGCAGAGTGTTCGCGCCAGTTGGCAGCGCTGGTGGTTGGTCGATCCGTTGGACGGGACCAAGGAATTCATCAGCGGCAGCGAAGAGTTCACCGTCAACATCGCGTTGATCGAGCAGGGGCGCGTGGTATTCGGCGTGGTGTCGATGCCGACTAACGGGCGTGTCTATGTCGGTGGTGCCGGTTTCGGCGCGTGGCGTTGCGATCAGGGGGGTACGCCCGTGGCGATTTCGGTGCGTGATGTACCGGGCCCCGGCCAATCGTTCACCGTGGTGGCCAGCCGTCGCCATTCCAGTCCACAGCAGGAACGCTTGCTGGCCGGATTGAGCGCCAGCCTGGGTGAACTGGAACTGGCCAGTATCGGCAGCTCCCTGAAATTCTGCCTGTTGGCCGAGGGGGCGGCGGATTGTTATCCGCGGCTGGCGCCGACTTCGCAGTGGGACACGGCGGCGGCGCAAGGCGTGCTGGAAGGGGCGGGTGGCGAGGTGCTGGATCTCAATGGCGCACCGTTCTGCTATCCGGCGCGGGAATCGCTGCTGAACGAATTTTTCCTCGCACTGCCGGCCAAGGCTGCATGGCGGGAGAAACTGTTGGCGCTGGCTCGAGATTAAAATCAAAATATCGCAGCCTGCGGCAGCTCCTACGGGTATACACATAACCCCTGTAGGAGCTGCCGCAGGCTGCGATCTTTTGATTTACCGGTGCAACACGTATTGCCCGACAAACTTCACCGCATCCTCATCGCTACCCGCGTTCACCACCCGCGTGTGCAGGACCAGCCGCGCCCGTCCGTATCGCTGATACATCGCCAGGAATTTCTTCCACACCTGCGCACCCGGCGCCTGGCAAATGGCATGTGCATCCCCTGTCACCGGCAGCGGGTAGTGGATCTGCCCTTCCTGAATAACGATGTGTCCGTCGGTTATCCCTTCTTCTTTGAGGCGCAAATGCAGCCAGCCCCAACCGGCCAGTACCGCGCCACAATACAGGCTGCCGCCGAACATGGTGCTCTTGTGATTGACGTTAGCGTCCAGCGGCAAGTACAGGCGCAGTTGTTGATCGTGCCAGTCGAGCACCTTCAGGCCCATGTCCCGGGTGAGGGGAATGTCGTGATGGAGGACGGATTCCAGTTGACGACTGTCGCGGCTCATTCAGGGGCCTCTTGTTTGCAGTGGATAAGTGGGCGGCGGCTCAATCGAGGTCGTCGCTATGGGTGGCGGTGCCACTATCGGCGAAGCTCAGGCCGTGCTTGCGCAATTTGTCATGCAAGGTCTTGCGTGGAATGCCGAGCGCTTCGGCGACGCTGCGCACTGAACTGTGCGAGCGCGCCAGTTCGGCGGCAATCAGGGTTTTTTCGAAGTTTTCCACTTGCTCGCTCAACCCGCCGCTGACCATTTCTACCGTCGTGCCAACCGTGCCTTGCACCTCATTGTTGTCCAGCGCCAGTTCCAGGCCCAGGGCGAAGCGTTCGGCAGCATTCTGCAGTTCGCGCACGTTGCCGGGCCAGGCGTGACGCAACAGCAGGGCACGTTGTCCGGGTTGCAGTTCATGGGGCGGCAAGCCATGGCGGGCGCTGGCTTCATCGGCGAAATGCTGGAACAGCACCAGCGCGTCTTCACCGCGTTCGCGCAGCGGTGGAATGCGCAATGGCGCGACGTTCAGGCGATAGTACAAGTCGGCGCGGAATCGGCCCTGATCGGCGGCCTGGCGCAGGTCTTCCTTGGTGGCGGCGATGATGCGGATGTCCAGCGGGATCAGTTGATTGCCGCCCAGGCGTTCGACCACCCGCTCCTGCAGCAAGCGCAGCAATTTCACCTGGACGTCCAGGCTCATGCTTTCGATCTCATCGAGAAACAACGTGCCACCGTTGGCAAATTCGAACTTGCCGATGCGGCGTTTCTGCGCGCCCGTGAAAGCGCCGGGCTCATGCCCGAACAACTCGCTTTCGACCACCGACTCGGCCAGCGCTCCGGCGTTGATCGCCACGAACGGACCACTGCGCCGACTCGACAGGTCATGCAAGGCTCGTGCAACCACTTCTTTACCGGCCCCGGTCTCGCCGAGGATCAGCACGTCTGCCCGAGTTGCCGCCAAGGCGCCGATTTGCTCGCGCAGACGCAGCATCGAGGGCGACTGCCCGACCAGGCGCGTGCTCAATTCATTGCGATCGCTCAGGGCCAGGCGCAGGCTGCGGTTGTCCAGCACCAGTCGGCGCAAGGCCAGGGCACGGCGCACGCTGTCGAGCAGCGCATCGCTGGCGAAGGGTTTTTCCAGAAAATCATAGGCACCGGCGCGCATGGCTTGCACCGCCAGCGGCACATCGCCGTGGCCGGTGATCAGCAGCACCGGCAGTTCCGGATCCTGGGCGTGGAGCTCGGTCAGCAGTTCGATGCCGTCCATGCCCGGCATGCGGATATCGCTGACGACCACGCCTGGCCAGTCGCGCTCCAGTTGTGCGGCCAGGCCCTTGGCTTCGGCCAGCGGCAGAATCTTCAGGCCGGCGAGGTCCAGGGTCTGGCTCAAGGCCTGGCGCAGGTGGGGATCGTCGTCGATCAACACGACCTGGATGCGGTTGTCGATGGTCATGCACTTCGGTCCTCGGACGGTTGCAGGCTCACACCCGGTGCGCCTGCGCGTAGCTTCAGGGTAATCAGGGCGCCGCCCTCCTTGTGGTTGGCGAACGACAGTTCGCCGCCGAAGGCGCGCATCAGGGTCTCGCATATCGCCAGCCCCAATCCAAGCCCCTGGGTACGGGTCTTGGTGGTGTAGAAGGGCTCACTGGCACGGCCAAGAGCCTCCAGGCAGAAACCGGGGCCGTTGTCGCGAATGTACAGGTTGACGCCTTCGCCCGTGGATTGGGCACTCAGCCAGAGTTTACGCGGCGGACCTTTTTCCGTCAGGGCATCGAGGGCGTTGGCCAGCAGGTTGCCCAGCACTTGGCGCAGCCGGGTTTCTCCGGCCTCGACCCACAACGTGGCGGCGGGCAAGTCGCGGATCAGTTCGACTTCCATGCTGCGTCGACGCTTGGCCAACAAGGCCAGGGCATCGTCAAGCGCCGGCTGCAGGGCGACGCTTTCCGGAGCGTGGCGATCGCGCCGGGCAAAGGCGCGCAGGTGAGCGATGATCGACGCCATGCGCCCGGTCAGTTCGCTGATCAGCTTTAGGTTGCCACGGGCATCGTCGGTGCGCTCGTGGTCGAGCAACACTTCGGCGTTTTCCGCGTAGCTGCGGATGGCTGCCAGCGGTTGGTTGAGCTCGTGGCTGATGCTCGCCGACATCGTTCCCAGCGCCGAGAGCTTGCCGGCCTGCACCAGGTCATCCTGGGCGCGAACCAGTTCTTGCTGGGCCTGCTCGCGCTCCAGCACTTCCTGTTTGAGTCGGCGGTTGAGACCCTCAAGGTCGCTGGTACGTTCAGCCACCCGGCCTTCCAGTTCGCGCCGGGCCTTGGCTTCGAAGGCGATGCGTTCCAGGTAATGACGGCGGCGTTGCATCATCAGGCCGAGCAACAGCATCAACACCAGCAGCGTCGCGCCACCGATGGCGACTACCGTGCGCACCGGACGATCGATCAGGGTGCGCGGGGCGAGGATGCTGACGTTCCAGCCGGTTTCCGCGATCGGCTGAGTCTGGGTCAACCAGGCGTTGGGATTGAGCTTGAGCGGCTTGGGTTCGCGGGTGGGGTAGGGCTGGATCGCGGTGATGGCCTTGCGCTCTTCTTCGCTCAACTCACGGGTCGAACGAAAACGCCATTCCGGCCGCGAAGTGAGGATGACCACGCCGTTGTGATCGGTCAGCAGCAGTTGCTCCGGGGTTTTGCCCCATAGGCTTTCGGTGTGGTCGAGGTCGACCTTGACTACCAGCACGCCGATGATTTTTTCGCCCTCTCGCACGGCAGCGGCGAAGAAGTAGCCCCGTTTGGCGGACGTGGTGCCCAGCCCGAAAAATCGTCCGAGCCGCCCGGCCATGGCTTCGCTGAAGTACGGCCGGAAGGCAAAGTTGCGGCCGACGAAACTGTCGTGCTTGTCCCAGTTGGAGGCGGCCAGGGTCTTGCCCGTCGTGTCCATCAGGTACATGACTTCGGCGCCGGTCTGGGTGCTGATGTTCTGCAACAGGCGATTGGCGTTGCCCTGGGTGACACCATCGTCTGGCGCGCCAAGCACGGCGCGCAAGGCCGGCAGGTCGCCGAGGATCTGCGGCAGTACTTCATAACGGTGCAGGGTGCCCAGCAGGTTGGCGACGTAGAGATCGAGGGTCTGGCGATTCTGCCCAGCCAATTCGCTGCGGTAATAGCGCTCGGCCAGGTGCTCCAGCGGCCACAGTAAGGGTGCCAGGCACAGTGCGAGCAGGGCCAGGCTGCGCCAGCGGGGTCTGCGGGGAAGGGTTGGAGTCATGAGCATCGAGCGCCTGTGGGTACAGGTGCATTATGCCTAGGCTTGCCGACACAGTCTGCGCACCTTGCGGCCGGTGCGAGCGGTGTGTCAGTCGAAGACGTCGGCGTCCTTGAAAAATGCCGCGGCCTGGTCCCTGGCCGACAGTTGCGGCGCAGTATCGAGCGGCCAGTCGATGGCCAGGTCGGGGTCGTCCCAGCGAATGCTGCGTTCGGCCGATGGGTTGTAGTACTCAGTGGTTTTGTACAAAACCTCGGCGAACTCACTCAACACCAGGAAACCGTGGGCGAAACCCTTGGGAATCCACAGTTGGCGATTGTTCTGCGCAGAAAGACGCACGGCTACCCACTGGCCGAAATGTGGCGAGCTGCGCCGCACATCAACAGCCACATCAAGGATTTCCCCGGCACAGACCCGAACCAGTTTGTCCTGGGTATTCTCAAGTTGGTAATGCAGCCCGCGCAGCACGCCTTTTTGCGAGCGCGAATGGTTGTCCTGAATGAATTGAGTGCTCAGGCCAGTGGCTTCCTTGAAAACCTTCGCATTGAAACTTTCGTAGAAAAAACCACGATCGTCACCGAAAACCTTGGGCTCGATGATCAAAACACCGGGCAGGTCGGTGGTCACAACATTCATGGGTTTCTCCAACGATGGGCATTGATGGTCGCCATTCTTGCCCAGAGTGCCTGTAAGGGCGAGTGTCGTGTGCTTTTTTCTTCGAAGTTGACCGATCCAGCCGCTTGCCAGCCGGCTGAAGGGGGGTTGCGTATCGCCCCGAGCAGTGGCGATATAGGCGCCTAATAAAATTTCAGGGGTCGTTGTATGCCGCTCGCCACGTTGATTCATCGCGCCAGTTTGCCCAGTCCGCAAGTCTCTGCCGAGCAAGCGCTTGAGCTTTTGCAGGCGCATTACGGGTTCGACGGAACGTTGCAGGCCCTTGGCAGCCAGCAGGATCTGAACTTTCGCGTCGACAGTGCTCAAGGGCGTTTTGTCCTGAAAATATGCCGGGGAGACTATTCGGCGCTGGAGTTGCAAGCCCAGCATGCCGGGCTCAAGCACCTGGCTGAGCATCCGGATGTGCACGTACCGCGTGTGATCGCGGCGAAAAACGGGGCGGACCTGTTGTCCCTGGAGGTCGCTGGCCAAGCGGTGCATGTGCGTTTGCTGGACTACATCGAGGGACAGTCCCTGACGCACCTCGAGCATTTCAATCGAACGGTGGTCGCCGGTTTCGGGCGGCTGTGCGGTGAAATGGACCTGGCACTGGCGGATTTTGAACATCCGGGGCTGGTGCGAACCCTGCAATGGGACGCGCGTCACGCCCACGCATTGATCGCGCATTTGTTGCCGGTGATCAAGGATGAAGCCCAGCGCCGACTGATCGTTGAAGCGTCCGAGCAGGCCGAGCGCCATTTGTTGCCGCTGCAAGACAAGTTGCCGGTGCAAGCCATTCACATGGACATCACCGACGATAACGTGGTGTGGCAGCGCGATGCGCAACGCCATTGGCAACTGCAAGGTGTGATCGATTTCGGCGACTTGATCCGTACCTGGCGCATAACCGACCTGTCGGTGACCTGTGCAGCGTTGCTGCACCATGGTGAAGGTGATCCGTTCTGCATCTTGCCAGCGGTGCAGGCGTATCACGCGGTCAATCCGTTGCAGCATGAAGAGCTGCTGGCGCTGTGGCCGCTGATCGTCGCCCGCGCGGCGGTGTTGGTGCTCAGTGGTGAACAACAGGTGAGCATCGATCCGGGCAATACCTATAGCCGCGACAACCTGGTCCACGAATGGGAGATCTTCCGTGTGGCCACGTCGGTGCCATTGGCGCTGATGGAAGCGGCCATCCTGTCGGCTGTCGGGCAGAGCCTGCCGGGCATTGGCAGCGAAGGCTTCGCCCCGCTGCTGCCGAGCCTGGTGGGGCGTGAGTTTGCGTTGATCGACCTGGGCGTGCTCAGCCCGCATTTCGAGGCCGGTAACTGGGAGCAGGCAGGCATCGATCAACGCCTGTTGGATGAGGCCGCCGCTGTCCACGGCCTGGCGGCCAGTCGTTATGGGCAATACCGTTTGTCACGCACGCGCCCGGACACGGCCGGCGAGCCGGACACCTGCCCTCTGCACGTCGAATTGCGCGTACCCCATGGCACGACCGTCGAAGCGCCGTTCGCCGGGGTGGTGCACCAGCCGATGCCCGGGGTGCTGCAACTGGACGGTCCGCAACTGAGCGTGCGGCTGTGGGGTGTCACGCCATCGCTGCATAGCGGCGCGGCGCTGGTCAAGGGCCAGGTGCTGGGCTCGGTCAGCGGGCCGTTGATCGTGCAGCTGTGCCGAGGGGCTTCGTTCAGCGCGCCGTTGTTTTGCACACCTTCACGAGCCGCCGCATGGCAAGCGCTGTGCCCATCGCCCGCGATGCTTCTGGGGTTGGCTTGCGATGCGCAGGAGGAACTCGATTCACAGACCTTGCTGGCACGCCGCGGCGCCAGTTTCGCCCGCACGCAAAAACACTATTATGTCGACCCGCCGCGCATCGAACGCGGCTGGCGCAACCACCTGATCGACATGCAGGGCCGTTCTTACCTCGACATGCTCAACAACGTCGCGGTACTCGGCCACGGCCATCCGCGCATGGCGGCAGTCGCCAGCCGCCAGTGGTCGTTGCTCAACACCAACTCGCGGTTCAACTATGCCGCCGTGGCCGAGTTCTCCGAGCGCCTGCTGAAATTGGCGCCCGAGGGCATGGACCGGGTGTTCCTGGTCAACAGCGGCAGCGAGGCCAACGACCTGGCCATTCGCCTGGCATGGGCCTATAGCGGCGGGCGCGACATGCTCAGCGTGCTGGAGGCCTATCACGGCTGGACCGTAGGCGCGGATGCGGTATCGACTTCGATCGCCGACAACCCCAAGGCCTTGAGCAGCCGCCCGGACTGGGTGCACCCGGTGACCGCGCCGAACACCTATCGCGGTGAATTCCGCGGCCCTGACAGCGCGCCGGACTACGTGCGCAGCGTCGAACACAACCTGGCGAAAATCGCCGGGCAAAATCGTCAACTGGCCGGGTTCATTTGCGAACCGGTATACGGCAATGCCGGTGGCATCTCCCTGCCACCGGGTTATTTGCAGCAGGTTTACACAATGGTTCGTGCCCAGGGCGGCGTGTGCATCGCCGACGAAGTGCAAGTGGGTTATGGGCGCATGGGGCATTTCTTCTGGGGCTTTGAAGAGCAGGGCGTGGTCCCGGACATCATTACCATGGCCAAGGGCATGGGCAACGGCCAGCCACTGGGCGCGGTGATCACCCGCCGGGAAATCGCCGAAGCGCTGGAGGCCGAGGGGTATTTCTTTTCGTCCGCCGGTGGCAGCCCGGTCAGTTGCCAGATCGGCATTGCGGTGCTGGATGTGATGGAAGAGGAAAAACTCTGGGAAAACGCCCAGGTTGTTGGCGGGTACTTCAAGGAGCGGCTTGAAGCGCTGATCGATATTCATCCGTTGGTTGGCGCCGTGCACGGCTCCGGGTTCTATCTGGGGGTGGAATTGATCCGCAACCGTGAAACCCTGGAACCGGCCACCGAAGAAACCACCGCGCTGTGCGATCGCTTGCGAGAGCTGGGGATTTTCATGCAACCGACGGGCGATTACCTCAACGTGCTGAAGATCAAGCCGCCGATGGTCACTTCGCGCCAGAGCGTGGATTTCTTCGTGGACATGCTCTCGAAGGTGCTAAGCGAAGGACTGTAAGTATCACCGTTGATCCCCTGTAGGAGCTGCCGCAGGCTGCGATGTTTTGACTTTTTGGCGCCAGTAACGGCTTTGAAGATCAAAAGATCGCAGCCTGCGGCAGCTCCATAGGGTATGTGAAAGTCGAATGTTATCGGGTTTAAGTGAGAGATTTAAGACGAAAGGCGAACTAAACGCTTCAAAAGCCGATTTTTATCGGATATAAAGTCGCCAATGCCAGGGTGTGGATGAACCATGCCCGACCGTCACGCACTTGCCCGGAGATGCTTCATGAGCCGTAACGTTACTGTCGCTGCCACGCAAATGGCCTGTTCCTGGGACCTCGAAGGCAACATTGAGGTCGCTGAAAGACTGGTCCGTGAAGCCGCCGCCAAAGGCGCGCAAATCATCCTGATCCAGGAATTGTTCGAAGCGCCGTACTTCTGCCAGAAGCCGAATCCGGATTACCTGCAACTGGCGACAACGGTGGAAGATAACGTCGCCATCAAGCACTTCCAGAAAGTCGCCAAGGAGCTGCAAGTCGTGTTGCCGATCAGCTTCTACGAACTGGCGGGCCGTGCGCGGTTCAACAGCATCGCGATCATCGATGCCGACGGCAGCAACCTCGGGATTTATCGTAAAAGCCACATTCCGGATGGCCCTGGCTATCACGAGAAGTATTACTTCAACCCGGGCGATACCGGCTTCAAGGTGTGGAACACCCGCTACGCGAAAATCGGCGTGGGCATCTGCTGGGACCAGTGGTTCCCCGAGGCTGCGCGCAGCATGGCGCTGCAAGGCGCGGAAATCCTGTTCTACCCGACTGCCATCGGCAGCGAACCCCACGACAAGACCATTTCGTCCCGTGATCACTGGCAACGCGTGCAACAGGGCCACGCCGGCGCTAACCTGATGCCGCTGATCGCCAGTAATCGCATCGGCAACGAAGAACAAGACGGCTACGACATTACCTTCTATGGTTCGTCGTTCATCGCCAACCAGTTCGGCGAGAAGGTGCAGGAACTCAACGAAACCGAAGAAGGCATCCTGGTTCACACCTTCGACCTCGACCAACTGGAACACATCCGTAGCGCGTGGGGCTCGTTCCGTGACCGTCGTCCGAACTTGTACGGCGCGCTGAAAACCCTCGACGGTACCCTGGAGTCCTGATCGACATGACCACTTTGAAAAGCACCCCTCGCGCAGACGGCTTCTACATGCCGGCCGAGTGGGCACCCCAGACCCAGACCTGGATGATCTGGCCTGAGCGCCCGGACAACTGGCGCCTGGGCGGCAAGCCTGCACAAGCCGCGCACGTCGCGGTGGCCAAGGCTATCGCCCGTTTTGAACCTGTCACCGTAGCGGTGTCCGCCGGCCAATACGAAAACGCCCGTGCACGCCTCGACGTTCCGAATATCCGCGTTGTCGAGATGTCCAGCGACGACGCCTGGGTTCGGGACACCGGCCCGACCTTCGTCATCAACAACAGCGGCGAAGTCCGGGGCGTGAACTGGGATTTCAACGCGTGGGGTGGTTTCGACGGCGGCCTGTATTCGCCGTGGAACCGCGACTCGCAAGTGGGCGGCAAGATCCTCGAAATCGAGCGCAGCCCACGTTATCGAACCGAGGGCTTCGTGCTCGAAGGCGGTTCGATCCATGTCGATGGCGAAGGCACACTGATCACCACTGAAGAATGCCTGCTCAACCGAAATCGCAATCCGCACCTGAACCGTGCAGAAATCGAAGCGGTACTGAAAGATAATCTGGCTGTGGATAAGATCATCTGGCTGCCGGACGGTCTGTTCAACGACGAAACCGATGGCCATGTGGATAACTTCTGCTGCTATGTGCGTCCGGGTGAAGTGCTGTTGGCCTGGACAGACGATCCACAGGACCCGAACTACCCACGCTGCCAGGCGGCCATGAAGGTGCTGCAAAATAGCACCGACGCCAAGGGCCGCCCGTTCACGGTGCACAAGATGCCGATTCCGGGGCCGCTGTATGCGACTGAGGAAGAATGTGACGGTGTCGATCCGGTCGACGGGACTCAGGAGCGCAACCCGAGCGTGCGTCTGGCCGGCTCTTACGTCAACTTCCTGATCGTCAACGGCGGCATCATTGCCCCGAGTTTCGATGACCCGCTGGATGGTCCGGCAAAAGAGATTTTGCAGACGTTGTTCCCGCAGCACGAAGTGGTCATGGTTCCAGGTCGTGAACTGTTACTGGGGGGCGGTAACATTCACTGCCTTACCCAACAGCAGCCAGCACCACACAAGGAATGAGTGCCCTCGTAACAGCTTGAGATAATTGCAAAAAAATCAGGCAAACGTTTTCGCGCACCGCCTGGTATAGAGCCCGCAGTCCTTCTGGTCGGCGGGCTTTTTTGTATCCGCTCGTCGACATTCCAGGCACCTTGGCATAGCTCTTGTATCGCTCATGGCGCAAAACAGGGAGGGGGAGAACTTAGTTGTTCTGTCATAAACCTTGGATAAGTTAGGCCGCTCGCAAACCAGGAGAGAGCGCTGAAATGAACGCCGATGTGAATGTGGTGAGCGACCGGGCGTTGCATCCCCTGGCGGTAAATGCTGAATCGCTCCAGACTCTGGCGAATTGGTTCAAGTCCAAAGGAACGCGTCAGACCACAAAAAGTGATCCGCGCCGGACGATGATCGAACGCTACCCCGCTGGTTTATTCAGCGAGGCAGAACTGGATGCGTTATGGGATGTGATGGAAGGATAAGAAGAAAAACAATGGATTGATAAAAGAAAAGCGCTGCCAGGATGGCAGCGCTTTTTTTGTGGGCGCAGGTTGCTTCACGCCGGACAACCGTTTGAGTTTTTCTGCCAAGGAACCTCACTTCTTAGACGAATTACGCCTATTTACAGACGATTCATGAAATTGACATATAGTTAACCCCGCAGCTACGATCCGGCCCAACGCCTGTGGCAGACCGCCATGACCGAAAAATAATAAAAAGGCCCGCCGCGACTGATCGTGGGCGGGCCTTTTTCTTTGCGGAATGAAATAAGAGTGCGATAGCGCCGTTTCAGCCGATCAACACAGCGCGTTTCAACCCGTAATAAGGAAAACAACATGTTGAACAAGCGAATCAGCCTGATCGCTCTGGGGATTTTGAGCGCTACGCAGGCCATGGCTAACGACCAGGCCGAATCCAAGGGCTTTGTTGAAGAAAGCAGCCTAAAAGTGCTGCTGCGCAACGCCTATATGAACCGTGACTACAAAGACGGCAACCCGGACAAGTCCGAGTGGGGCCAAGCGGCCATCGGTACGTTCTCGTCCGGCTTCACCCAAGGCACCATCGGTGTGGGTGTGGATGCCTTTGGTCTGTACGCGCTCAACCTGGAGCGCAATGAAGACCGTAGCGGCGCCCAAGGCATCGATTTTTTCAAAAAGGGTGCCAGCGGCGAACCGGCTGACGACCTGGCCAAAGCTGGCGCAGCGGTCAAATTCCGCCTGTCCAGCACAACGCTGACTTACGGCGACCAAATGCCGGTCCTGCCGGTACTGAGCTACGACAACGGTCGCCTGCTGCCGGAAAGCTACACCGGCACCCTGATCACCTCCAAGGAGATCAAGGGCCTGGAACTGAACGCCGGTCGCTTCACCGCCGAATCGCGCAAAAGCGCCGAAGGTCATGACAGCGGTGGCCTGAAGTCGATCAACGTGTTGGGTGGTAGCTACCAGTTCACCGAACAATTCAAGGCCGCGTTGTACGCCTCCGACGTCGAAGACGTGCTGAAGAAGCAATACGTGAACGCCAACTACGTGTTCCCGTTCGACAAGGATCAGTCCCTGACCCTGGACTTCAACGGCTATCGCACCAAGCTGGAAGATTCCTACGTTCGCGACAACAACATCACCGGCGACGACAACAAGATCTGGAGCCTGGCAGCCACCTTCGCCACCGGCCCACACTCGTTCACCCTCGCGCACCAGCGCAGCACCGGCGACAGCAACCTGGGCTACGCCTACGGCGGCTACCAGAAGGATCAAGGTCGCGTCGGTGACGGTGGCAACACCATCTACCTGGCCAACTCCTACTGGTCGGACTTCAACGCCGAAGACGAACGCAGCTGGCAACTGGGCTACGGCCTGGACTTCAGCACCTTCGGTGTACCGGGCCTGAGCTACAACTTCGCTTACGTACGCGGTGACAACATCACCACCTCCACCAGCGAAGGCGGTACCGAGCGCGAGATCTTCAACCAGTTCAAGTACGTCGTGCAAAGCGGCCCGGCCAAAGACCTGAGCATCAAGCTGCGCAGCTCCATCCTGCGCGTGTCGCAGAAGTCGAGCGAATACAACGTCAGCGGTAACGAAGTGCGGGTTTTCGTGGATTACCCGATCAACGTTTTCTGATGATGGGTTGTGTTATCGAGGCCTGATTCAAGGCCGAAAAGAAGAAGCCCCGACTGGTTCGGGGCTTTTTTTCGTGTGCTAAATGGGTCATGTCGTCAAAAGTCGATTTCGGGTACATGTGTTGTGAACGTGTCGCCCGCGGCGACATGTTCCGAGGACGTGTCGCAAAAAGTGAAAAAGTGCGACACGTTATGCCCTCATGTCTACACTGGCGACATGAGAGAGGTCAATCTCTGCTCAAAACACATACAAAATGATCAGGAACGCATCCATGACCGAACCGTTGCTGCCATGGCAGGCAGACAGGCCATACAACCAGCTTCCACTGCTGCCGCCGGGAGTCGAGCTGGAAACACGTGCAGTCCTCAAAAAATGTATTGAGGCACGCACGGCCTTGGCCGAGTTGAAGCAGGCAGCAGAGTTGATTCCTAACCAGACGGTTCTGATCAATACCATTCCGTTGCTCGAAGCCAAGGCTAGCTCGGAAATAGAAAGCATCGTCACCACCACGGATTTGCTGTTCCAGCATGCGCAAGACACGGAAAACCACGCAGACCCGGCCACCAAGGAGGCGCTGCGCTATCGAACGGCGCTGAGCCAAGGTTTCCAGTCCTTGGCTGAACGTCCGCTATCCACCAACACCGCCGTGGAAATCTGCCGTACGTTGAAGGGCGCGAAACTGGATATTCGCCGTACACCTGGCACGCAGCTCGCCAATGACCGGACCGGTGAGGTCATCTATACCCCGCCCGAAGGAGAAGAACACCTGCGCAACCTTCTCGCCAACTGGGAGCGCTTTCTGCACAACGAAACCGATCTCGATCCACTGGTTCGCATGGCGGTCGGGCATTATCAATTTGAGGCCATCCATCCTTTTGTCGACGGCAATGGTCGTACCGGGCGCGTCATCAATACTCTGTTTCTGATTCAGGAAGGCTTGCTTAACCTGCCGATTCTGTATCTCAGCCGCTACATCATTGCCCAGCGTGCCGATTACTATCGACTCTTGCTGGAGGTGACGACCCAGCAGGCGTGGGAGCCATGGCTGTTGTTCATGCTCAGTGCAGTAGAGGAAACCGCGCGTTGGACGACAGCCAAAATTGCCGCAATCCGCGCATTGTCCGAACACACCACTCAATTTGTGCATGACCAAGTACCCAAAACCTACTCACGGGAGTTGTTGGACGTCATCTTCGAACAGCCCTACTGCCGCATCAGCAACGTGGTCGACAAGAAAGTTGCTCAACGACAGGCTGCTTCACGTCACCTGAAAGATCTGGTGACCATTGGTGTGTTAGAGGAGATTCAAGTGGGCAAGGAAAAGCTGTTTATCCATCCGAAACTGATGCAGTTGCTAAGCCGCGACAGTAATGAATTTAAACGTTACGCCGACTAACTCGCGAAAATGAAAAGCCCCGAATGATTCGGGGCTTTTTCTTCAGAACGAACGGAGAATATTCCCGGCGGAGCCTTCGTTGACGGAGGAACTTATTACGCCACGTAACTAATGATGTTCCCGCCCCCACCTTTATCCCCTCCAGCGAACTCCCTACATTGAGCTCCAACGCCTCTCCCATCATCCCGACGGGAAGGTCACTGGAGTTTCCCTCATGCCTTTCGTAAGCGTACGCATCACCCGCGATGGCGTTACCACTGAGCAGAAAGCTCAGGTGATCGCCGAGATCACTGAAACACTGGAACGCGTCCTCAACAAACGCCCTGACCTGACCCACATCGTGATCGAGGAAGTCGACACCGATAACTGGGGCTACGCCGGGATCACCACCACCCAGTACCGCAAGCAACTGGCGGACGAGGGGCAGTCATGACGCCTTCAGTCACCATCGATTTCGTCTCCGATGTGGTGTGCCCATGGTGCGCACTGGGGGCGACGGCGCTGGAGCAGGCGATCGAGAACGTGGCGGGTGAAGTTGCGGTCGAGCTGACCTACAAGCCTTTCGAGCTGAACCCGAACATGCCGCCCGAAGGCGAGAAAGCGGTCGAGCATTTGATGCGCAAATACGGACGTACCGCCCAGGACGTCGCCAATGGCAAAGCAATGCAGATCGAACGCGGCAATGCCATCGGCTTCAAGTTCGACCTGGAGAAGCGCACCCACTTCTACAACACCTTCGACGCCCACCGGTTGTTGCTCTGGGCACTGGAAGAAGGACGCCAGGTGGCACTGAAGAAAATCCTGCTTCGCGCTTACTTCAGCGAAGGCCAGAACCCGAGCGATCAGCAGACGCTGGTACGGCTGGCGGGTCAAGCCGGATTGGACGAGGACCGTGCACGCGAGGTGTTGGCGTCGGGCGCCTTTGCCAACGAGGTGCGTGAGCTTGAAGCGTTCTATCACCAGCACGGCATCAATTCGGTCCCGGCCCTGGTACTCAACGGCCGTCACCTGGTGTCCGGTTCGCAGTCGGTCGAGTACTACGAACAGATGTTGAGACAAATGGCGCAAGCCTGATCACTGCTTTTTCAAACCATCATTCATTAGTAGAGGTTCATCATGAGCAATTCGAAAAAAGTCGTTGTCATCACTGGCGCATCCCAAGGTCTCGGCGACGGCATGGTCAAGGCCTTCCGCGAGCTCGGCTACCAGATCGTCGCGACCTCGCGCTCGATCAAGCCATCCACCGATCCAGACATCCTCACCGTGGCCGGCGACATCGGCGAGCCAGAGACTGCACAGCGCGTAATCCGTGAAGCGATCGCACGCTTCGGTCGTGTCGACACCCTGATCAACAACGCCGGGATCTTCATCGCCAAGCCGTTCACCCAGTACACCGCTGAAGACTACGCCAACGTGTTGTCGGTGAACGTCAACGGCTTCTTCTACATCACTCAGCTGGCTATTGCCGAGATGGAAAAACAAGGCAGCGGCCACGTGGTCAACATCACCACCAGCCTGGTGGACCACGCCATCGACGGCGTGCCATCGGTACTGGCCTCGCTGACCAAAGGTGGCCTGAACGCGGCAACCAAATCCCTGGCCATCGAATACGCCAAGCGCGGCATTCGGGTGAATGCTGTATCGCCTGGCATCATCAAGACCCCAATGCACGGCGAAGAAACCCACGCCGCACTGGGCGCTCTGCACCCGGTCGGGCACATGGGCGAGATCGATGATATTGCCAACGCGGTCGTGTACCTGGACGGCGCCAAGTTCGTCACTGGCGAAATCCTCCACGTTGATGGCGGGCAGAGCGCGGGTCACTAAGGTCTGGGTTTTTAAACGGCAGAAACAACAAAGCCCTCGTATTGCTACGAGGGCTTTGTTTTGTATGGTGCCGGCACCAGGAATCGAACCCGGGACCTACTGATTACAAGTCAGTTGCTCTACCATCTGAGCTATACCGGCATGTCAGGGCGACGATTATAGCGATTGGGAAGGTTCTGTAAACCCCTGAATTCAGACTATTTTTGCGCGGGCTTCTGTTGAGGTCTTCCGACCCTCACTGGTTGTCATCGCGCGGTGCAAAACGAGGTCTCGGCGCTGCATTTTCTTGCGTGCTGCGGGACCGATCAGTCGTTGATTATGTCTTTTGATCGAATGCTTATGCACAACGGGATTTTCGATTCACCCGGTTTACAGTGTTTTTGTGGATCCGTTCTCATTAGTTCGCAAATGCCTGTTTTTCGGGTTATTTATTCAGTGTACGAAATTTGATCAGCGCTGTTTCAGGGCTGAACCAGCTGTAAAGATTGGATCCATTAATATTTCATCAACAGAGTTATCCACAGGCTGAGAGACGTTAAGGGTGTTCCGCTAGCAGCAGGATGTTACGCGGTGTGATTGAGGGTTCGCAGAAGGTGCCGAGGCGAACGGTGTAACCCTGTTCTTGCAGGAAAAGGGCCCGATCGAGCACCAGCCAAAGTTCCAATGGGCGTCGGAAAAGTCCGCGCAGGAGCTCTAGATTGCGTACTTGGGCAAGGCGCTGCCATCCGGCGGCCTCAAGCTCGGGCCAATTTTGGGCGCCGATTGTGGATAACTCTTTGACTTCGGCCAAGTGCTGGCAGTATTCGGCAAAGGGTTTTTCCAGCCAGGCGCTGGGCAGGGATGGGGTTGGCAGGTACTCGTCGACGCCGCGCAGTTGCCTTTGCAATAAGTCAAAGCCCAGGCGTCGGGCCATCGAGGTGTCGCGTTGGCGTCGTACGCGGGCGCCGGCGGTGACGGTTTCACTCATTGGCAGCCCCAGATCATCGAGGGACAGCTGCAGGTCAGAGTGTTGCGCGGCCGAGGACATCGGCGAATACCGTGTCAGGTGGGTCCGGTTGTAGCAGCAAGGGGCGATGGCCAGTTGCTTGCAGCCGGCTGCGCTGGCGAGCCGGATCAGTCGCACGTGCAAATCGCCGCAGGCATGCAGTGCGACGGGTGTATGTCGAGCTTCCAATAGCGCTGCTGCATTGGCCGCCAGTACGTCCTGTTCGACATGCAGCGCGTGCAGTCGATGGTGCTGGCTGAGTGCCTGGCCGCTGGCAACCAGCGCTGGATCGTATTCCAGGCAGGTGAGTTGCTGTCCGGGTTGTAGCAGGCGGCGGCCCAGGTGTCCCTTGCCCGAACACCAGTCCAGCCAATGCCTGGCGGGATCAGCAAACTGCAGTCGACCGGCAAAGGCTTCAATTTGCTGCCACTTGCGCCCTGGAACATCCACATTCAATCGATGAGCTGGCGCTTCGAGCGTATGAGCAGGCAATTCATCCAGCGCACTCAGTGCCAGGGACATGTCCGCCAACGCAGCAAAAGGCTGCGGCGCATCCACAAGGGCAGGGTGGTTGTGAGCGCTTTCCGCCTCTTCCAGCGATCGCCCGCGAAGCCAGGTGGCGAGTTCAGGGTAGGTGGTTTCCCAGGGCAGTTGCAGATGTGTGAAGGGGCGAGGTTTCCACAGGGCCTGGTGCGCTGTCAGAAAAGTGTCCAGCGCGGTGAAACGGGCGAGCAGTTCCTCGCCCGTCAGCACCTTGGGATCAACGCCCTTGGCAGGCATCGACGCGCAACCAGCGCTCCAGCAGCTTGAAGCCGCGTACCAGCATGTAGGCCATCAGCAGATAGAACATGCCAGCGGCGAAGAAGATCTCCACCGGCAGGTAGGTCCGGGCGATGATGGTACGGGCCATGCCGGTCAGTTCCAGCAACGTCACGGTGCTGGCCAGGGCGCTGGCCTTGAGCATCAGGATCACTTCGTTGCTGTAGGCCGGTAGGCCGATGCGCGCCGCGCGGGGCAGCATGATGTAGATCAGCGCCTTGGCTTTGGACATGCCCAGCGCCCGAGCCGCTTCGATCTCACCCGGCGGTATCGCCTGGATCGCGCCGCGCAGGATTTCAGCGATGTAGGCGGCAGTGTGCAGGGTCATGGTGGCTGTCGCACACCAGAACGGATCGCGCAGGTAGGGCCACATCGAGCTATTACGGATCGCGTCGAACTGCGCCAGCCCGTAATAGACGAGGAACAGTTGGACCAGCAACGGCGTACCGCGGAAAAAGAAGATGTAGGCGTAGGGAAACGCTCGCACCCACCACAGGCGCGACGAACGCGCGATGCCCAGCGGGATCGCCAGCAGGAGGCCGGCGATGACGGCAATGGCGACCAGTTCCAGGGTCAGGGTTGCGCCCTGGGCCAGTTTCGGCAGCCACTTGATGATGACTTCCCAGTTCATTGGGCGCTCCTCGCGAAGCCGCGAGCGGCGCGTTTTTCCAGGAAGTGCATGCCGGTCATGGCTAGAATCGTCAGACTCAGATACATGAACGCCGCGACCATATAAAAGGTGAACGGTTGCTTGGAGACGGTCACGCCGATTTGCGCGTGACGCATGATTTCTTCCAGGCCGATCACCGACACCAGCGCGGTGTCCTTCATCAGGATCATGAACAGGTTGCCCAGGCCCGGCAGGGCGATGCGCCACATCTGCGGCATGATCAACTTGGTGAAGATGCGAAATTTCGACAGGCCCAGGGCCACGCCGGCTTCACGATGGCCTTTGGGGATGGCGAGGATCGCGCCGCGAAACACTTCCGTGGCGTAGGCGCCAAAGCACAGGCCCAGGGCAATCACGCCCGCAGCGAAGGCATTGAGCTCAAGGTCGGGGTTACCGAAAAACTCGCCCAGGGCGCGCATCAGGTTAACGGTGCCGAAGTAGATCAACAGCACCCAGAGCAGCTCCGGGATGCCGCGAACCAGTGTCGAGTATGTGCCGCCAAGCCATTGCAACGGCTTGTACGGGGAAGTCTTGGCCAAGGCGCCGAGCAGACCGAGCACCAGCCCCAGGCACAGGGCCGAGAGTGCCAGTTTCACAGTCATCAGCGCGCCAGCGGCGAGCGCCGGGCCGAATCCGTAGAGGTCGATAATCATGGATTTCTTTTCAAATCGCGGCAGGCAATACCGTGAACGGCGCCATCAGGCGCCGGTCAGGCAGGTCAGGATCAATAGATGCTGAACGGGAAGTACTTGTCGTTGATCTTCTTGTAGGTGCCGTCGGCAACGATTTCCTTGAGCGCAGTGTTCAGCTTCTCGCGGATAGGGTCGTTCTTGCGAACGGCGATACCGATCTTGTCGCTTTCTTCCACTGGGTCGCCTTTGAACTCGTAGGACTTGCCTGCGTCGCTCTTGAGCCACTCGTAGTTGACGTATTTGTCGGCCAGGATGCCGTCAAGGCGACCGGAAGTCAGGTCCAGGTAAGCGTTTTCCTGGGTGTCGTAGAGTTTGACTTCAACGCCTTCCATGTTGTCTTCCAGCCAGGTACCCGCCAGCGTCGCGCGCTGCGCGCCGATCACTTTACCCTGCAGGGAAGCCTTGTCGGTCTTGAAATCGACGTCTTTCTTGGCGATGAACTGCAGCTTGTTGGAGTAGTACGGGTCGGTGAAGTCCACCGCTTGCTTGCGCTCGTCGGTGATCGACATCGAGGAGATCAGGAAGTCGAACTTCTTGGCGTTCAGGGCCGGGATGATGCCGTCCCAGTCGGAGGTCACGACGGTGCACTCGACTTTCATCTTGGCGCACAGGGCGTCGCCGATTTCCTTGTCGAAGCCGACGACATTGCCACTGGCATCTTTATTGTTGAACGGCGGGTAGGCCGCTTCGATGCCCATCTTCAGGGTTTCGGCCATGGCACCGGCGCTGAACGCCAGGGTAACGGCGGCGGCCAGGAAGACCTTCTTGTAATTGCGCATGCGGTTAGCTCCGTTAGCGGTTGCTGGACATGAATTGTTTGCAGCGCGCCGAAAGCGGGTTTTCAAACACCTGCTGTGGCGATCCTTGCTCTTCTACCAGGCCCTGGTGGAGGAACACCACTTCGCTGGAGACCTGACGGGCAAAGCCCATCTCATGGGTGACCAGCAGCATGGTGCGGCCTTCTTCGGCCAGTGCGCGGATGACATTAAGTACTTCCTGGACCATTTCCGGGTCAAGCGCGGAAGTGGGCTCGTCGAACAGGATGACCTTGGGCTGCATGGCCAGGGTGCGGGCGATGGCCGCACGTTGTTGCTGGCCGCCGGACAATTGCGCCGGGTAGGCGTGGCGCTTGTCGGCGATGCCGACCTTGGCCAGCAGGGCTTCGGCGACTTCGATGGCTTCGGCCTTGCTCTGGCCAAGTACGCGGCGCGGGGCCTCGATGATGTTGTCGAGCACGCTCATGTGCGGCCACAGGTTAAAGTTTTGAAATACAAAACCTATTTCGCTGCGCAGTCGGTTGATCTGCTTGCCGTCGGCAGCGACCAGTTCGCCGTTCTTCGCGGCCTTGAGCTTGAGTTCCTCGCCGGCCACCAGGATCTGACCCTGGTGTGGGTTTTCCAGCAGGTTGATGCAACGCAGGAACGTGGACTTGCCGGAACCGGAGGAACCGAGGATCGAGATCACGTCGCCGTCGCGGGCGGTCAGCGAGATACCCTTGAGTACCTCCAGCGAGCCGTAGCGTTTGTGCAAGTTGCGGATTTCAAGCGCGGGCGTGGCCTCAGCCATGTGCGTTCCTCATTGTGTATTCGCTCCTGCTGTTGGTGGCCTTCCTGGCGAGGCGGCCAAGCTAGCATAGCGTTTCAAGGGCAGCCAACAGCGCTACGGGCAGTAAACGGGTGGTATGTGGCAGGTTGTCGCATCGGTACAGCAGACTGTCGCCCCATCAACAACCGAACAGCCGTTTGAACCCTGCTTTCAGACAAAAGCGCGGTGGCTGTCGCGTAAAAAAGGGCGCGATGTTGCCAGCTTTGGCGGGGGGTTGGAAGCGCTAACGGGCCAAAGGTGCCGGATCTGCCCTTTTATCGTGCATCGAGGAATCTTTACGTGTGTTTCCGGTGCGCTGGATCGCTCCGAAAGTGAGTCGCAGGGTAACGCTCTGGCAAAGTGCCATTAATATCAATGGCTTGCGATGACTGTCCGGTCAGGATGAAATTCCCGAGTTAGACGGCTTTGAAACATTTTGGCGCAATTATTGCGTGCAGATTCCGGAACGCCCCGTTTGTTTCTTTTTACAAGAAGGAACACAAGCGGGATGCATGCATTCGCTTTTCCTTACAAAGGTAGTTTCAATGAGCAGTATCCAAAGCTCTAACGGCCTCGAACAGGGGCTCAAACCGCGGCATGTCACCATGCTGTCGATCGCCGGGGTTATCGGCGCCGGCCTGTTCGTTGGCTCGGGCCACGCCATCGCTGCAGCAGGCCCGGCCGTGCTTCTGGCTTACGCCGCCGCCGGCATGCTGGTAGTGCTGGTGATGCGCATGCTCGGTGAAATGGCTGTTGCCTCGCCGGACACGGGCTCCTTCTCGACATACGCCGATCGCGCGATTGGTCACTGGGCCGGTTTCACCATCGGCTGGCTGTACTGGTGGTTCTGGGTCCTGGTGATTCCGTTGGAAGCCAACGCCGCCGCAACCATCCTGCACGCCTGGTTCCCAGGTGTGGATATCTGGGCCTTTGCCTTGGTCATCACGATGCTGTTGACCGTGACCAACCTGTTCAGCGTGAAGAACTACGGTGAGTTCGAGTTCTGGTTTGCCCTGATCAAAGTGTTGGCCATCATCGGCTTCATCGTTCTGGGCGTCATGGCCATTTTCGGCTTCCTGCCGGGCAGCCAGGTCAGCGGCGTTTCCCATCTGTTCGACACCCAGGGCTTCCTGCCAAACGGCATGGGCGCGGTGTTGGGCGCCATCCTGACCACCATGTTCTCCTTCATGGGCACCGAGATCGTGACCATTGCGGCCGCGGAATCGAAGAACCCTGGCAAGCAAATCTCCAAGGCCACCAACTCGGTGATCTGGCGGATCGGCTTGTTCTACCTCGTATCCATTTTCATCGTCGTGGCCCTGGTGCCTTGGAACGATCCGGTGCTGGCGAGCCTGGGCTCCTACCAGACCGTGCTTGAGCGCATGGGCATTCCTAACGCCAAGATGATCGTCGACATCGTCGTACTGGTCGCCGTGACAAGCTGCCTGAACTCGGCGCTGTACACCTCGTCGCGCATGCTCTTCTCCCTGGGCAAGCGCGGCGATGCGCCGGCCATGTCTACTCGCACCAACAAAAGCGGCACCCCTTACTGGGCGGTGATGCTGTCCACTGGTGCTGCGTTCCTGGCAACCTTCGCCAACTACGTGGCCCCGGCTGCGGTGTTCGAGTTCCTGTTGGCCAGCTCCGGCGCCATTGCGCTGCTGGTATACCTGGTGATCGCGATCTCGCAACTGCGCATGCGCAAGCAGCGTATGGCTCGCGGCGAGAAAATCGTGTTCAGCATGTGGTTGTTCCCGGGCCTGACCTACGCGGTGATCATTTTCATCGTCGGTGCCCTGACCATCATGCTGTTCCAGGAAGCTCATCGTGTGGAAATCCTCGCGACTGGCCTGCTCAGCGTGCTGGTGGTGGCTGCTGGTTTGCTGGTGGCTCGCCGTCGCAAGCTGGAAAAAGGTGGCGCGGTGGTGTTGAACTGATTCATACCGCGTAACGCAAAACGGCCGCTGTCAGTGATGACAAGCGGCCGTTTTTGTTTGAGGCGTAACCGTTACTCGGCTTTTTCTTCCGGCGTTTCCAGCGACTCGCGGTAGACATCCAGTGCTGCGCTGAAATCGGCGATGAACTGTGGCTCGCTCAGCCATGCCTGGGCAGCGTCGCGGTCCATGCCGTCGGCCCACATGCGGTAGTCGATCAGCATATCGGCGGCCAGGTGAGTGGCGGCCATGCCTTCGTCATCGGCGTTTTCCATGTCCAGCAGTTCTGGATGGTCGATGATGATGAAGGCGAGATTCGTCAGCAGCACGGCAAGCATTTCCTTGCGGCTGATGGCTTCGGCATCGCGCATTTTGCTGAACATTGCCAGGGTGTAGTCCGGGATCGGCTCGCCGATTTCGCCAAGGTCATCGTCCAGCGCGGCGGGTTTTCTGCCGTGGATATTGATTTGCTTGGCTTTGGCTTTTGCGCGTTTGGCGCGTTTCTGTTGCTTGTTCAGGGAGGCCATGGGAACTCAGTTCGATTTCTGTTGGGTTTGTGCCGCGATGGCGTCGGACGCCGCCACGTAGTCAGCCTGGAAGGCTGGTGATTCGATCCACGCCAGGGCGCCCGCTTCGTCGGTTTCGGCCGACCATTGGCGATATTCAATCAGTGCGGCGAGGATAAAGTCCATCGCGCCTTCTTCGCCTTCCTGCTCGTACACCAGTTCCAGCAACGGGTCTTCGAGGAAGGCCGCGCACATGGCTTGCTGGCTGATCTTCTCGGCGTCGATCATTTTCTTGAACAATTCGGTCAGGTCCACCGATTCAAAATCGATGCGGTCGTCGTTCGGGTCGAGCTCGACCGGCGCGGCAGCCCGCTGGGTGCGGTTCTGCTTGGCCTTGGCCTTGGCGCGGGAGGCGCGTTTGTGCTGCTTGTTGGCGGAGGCCATGGGCGTCGTTCCGTATTTCGTTGAAAAGGGCTGGTGGCTCAGTTGCGTGGCACTGTTTGCCCGGGTGTATCGGGGGCCAGCTCGCCGTTTTGCAGCCAGGACAGTGCGATGGGCCATAGTGTGGCTTGGTATGCGCTGCGAAAAAAGGCGAAATGTCCAACTTCTTGTTCGCCGATGTCTTCGGGGGTTATGCGCAGGTGGGTGTTTGTGCTGCCAGTGAAGTAGCGGAGCAGGCGTTCGATGGCGGGGATTGTGCCGTAGGGATCGTCGCTGATGCTGATCGCCAGGGTTTTCGCGGTGACCGCAGCGAAGTTCCTGACATGGCTGTCCTGGCCGCTGGGGCGCTTTTCGTAACGAGCGGTGGGCGTGCTCCAGTCTTGGACTACACCGGCCGGGGTGTCTTCCAGCCAGCCGAGGCGTTTGCCGGGAAAATATCCGCACAGCCTCGTCACCACCGGCATTACCACGTGCCACTTGGCAAACATCCGCCAGCGGTGAGCGGGTGCATAGTCGCGCCAGTAAGCGAATTGCGCGCCGACCGTTACCAGGTGGCGAATGAGCTGGCCGGATGCACCCAAGCCCGCTGCGCAGCCTCCAAAGCTGTGACCGACCACGTCGATCGACTGGCCGGGAAAGTCACGCTGTACGCGCTTGAGCATCGCCTCGAAGTCCAGGGCGCCCCAGTCGGACCAGGTCGCTTTCAGTCCTTTCATAGACGCTGGCCGTGATTCGCCAATGCCGCGGTAGTCGTAGGTGATGACATCGAAGCCGTTGGCAAACAGGTAATCGGCGAAACGCGAGTAGTGTCGGCAGCGGACTGAGGTGGCGGCGTTGATGATGACCACTGCCCGGGAAGTGTCCTGTCGCGCATGCCGCCAGATGAAGCCGCCAAGGATGAAACCGTCGGCGGCAGCTTGCTTGAACGGTTCGCCCGAAGTGCCAGGCGTCAGTGGCAGCTCGATTTGAGTCGGGGCGAGTGAGGGGGCGTCCTGCAAATTCATTGGCGTCGGACCTTTGCGGGTAGCTGCCTAAGATAGTCCTCATGTCGCGCCTGAACAATCGAGCCGCTTTACTCAGGCATCTGGTCGAAAAGGCGCTCTTCGAGCCTTGCTCGTTCCCGATCCAGTTCCGCTCGCAGCTCATCCTCGCTCGGTAGTACCAACTTGTATTTGCTGGCGAAGAGTTGCTCATTGCCCTGGAGGACCGAATAGCGCACTACAGACTCGTTTTTTTGCGCGCAGAGAATAATGCCGACAGTTGGGCCGTCTTCCTCGCTTCGTTTGATATCGTCATACATGCGCACATACATGTCCATCTGGCCCACATCCTGATGTGTCAATTCTCCGCGCTTGAGATCGAAAATAACAAAGCATTTGAGCAGGTAATTGTAAAACACCAGATCGATGTAGAAGTCTCGACCTTCGGTGCTGATGCGTTGTTGGCGGGCAATGAAAGCAAACCCCTTACCCAGCTCAAGCAGAAAACCCTGGAGTTGCTCGATCAGGGCCTGCTCAAGTCTGGTTTCCAAGACGATTCCGGTATTGGGTAGGCCAAGAAACTCCAGCATCACGGGATCCCGGATGAAATTCCGGGGATCGTTGCTCATTGGATCAATGTTGGTGGCGGCCTCTGCCATGACTGCAAACTTGTCACGACTCATCAGGAGACGTTCGTAGTAGAGCGTATTGATCTGGCGCTCAAGACTGCGGCTCGACCAGTTTTGGCCAGCTGCTTCGTCCATGTACCACTTGCGCGCCTTCTCATTGTCCACGCGTAGAAGCCTGCGGTAGTGCGTCCAGCTCAATTCGAGACGCAGTGCGTCTCGAATTGGAAACGCCTGATAGAACAGGCGCATCTTTCGCAAGTTGGTTTCGTCAAAACCCTTCCCGAACTCCACTGTCAGCACCTTCGCAAGCGTTGCCAGCAACTGCTTGCCGTATACCGCGCGCCGGGAGCCCTCTTGTTCAAACTCCACTATATGTCGTCCGATGTTCCAGTAGGTTTGCACCTGGGCGGTATCGACTGCTCGCAGTAGCTTATGTCGCGCCTGCCGGATTAACTCACCAAGATGGCCAACCAGTGAGGTGATTTGTGGATCTTGTGTGTGATGGGGTTCGAGGGCGCTCATGAAGTCTTCCGCGGCAGGTTTAACAGGCAGAAGAGGATGGCAAGAGTGGGCTGTCAGTGATGCAGGACGCAACTGAGAAGCGCGAAGGAAATGCCAGCTACGTCGGCACGATCGGGCTGATGGTAGGTGAGGTCATCGGAGCGATCCTTGTAGTACGTTTCGTAGCGCATTCAAGTACAAATCGTTCTAAAACATGACGACCGCGCCGGAAATCAAAATTAGGTAACGAAAGGGTTCCGCGGAGCCCGGGAGGCGTCATCATGAAGTATGTTCAGACACTGTTCCTGCCCTTTGTTGTCGCTATCGGCATGTCGATGTTTCCGGTCATCGGACAGGCCGCCAGCCTCGAACCGGTCGACACTTCGGGTGTGCAGGTCCAACGCCAGGAACAAAACGGAATTGCCTACCTGTCCGGTGGTATCGGTGAAGATGAGGCGAAAGCCATCCAGCAAACCAAGGGCTACAACCTGCATATGACATTCTCCGTCGGCGTCGGTAACGAATACATTCCGGATGTAAATGTCGCCATTCAAAATGCGCAGGGGAAAAGCGTGTTGACCCTGACTGAGGCCGGTCCGCTGGTTTACGTTCAGCTTCCGCCTGGCAAGTACACGGTCGTTGCATCGCGTGCTGGTCAGGAGCGACGTGATACCGCGGATGTTGGCTCGGGGGCTGCGCGCAACCTGGTATTTCACTGGAGTGACAGTTAGCCGTGCCGAAAGGCGCGCGGCGAATTCCTCAACTCTCACATCCGCAAACAGCTGGCTTCACAGCTGTTTGCGGAGTATCTCGCGCTAGAGTTTGCGGTGTGCAAACGCGCGATGGATGGTTTGCTGAACAAACACCTTGGGGGGATGTGTTAGCGGATGCTGCGGATATTGCCCTTATTACCTTTTACAACTGGTAGGAGGGAGTGCCAGGTAGACGTAGGAATTTCAAAGGCGGTAGATTTGTTAAATCCCGAGCATAAAAAAGAAATCTTGCCTGCTGCTCCAGAACCTCGTCGCTACCCAGTTTTTTCTTGGGAACCGAGCACATTTTTACTATTTTTCCTCGCCGCGAGAGTAGAGCACCATCCTGCGAAACCAATAAAAACTGACCGTATCGGCGGTCGGCATGGGAGTAGCGTGTGCTCGATCTCAACTACTGGCAGCAGCGGGCTGCCCACCAAACATTCATTGAAAATGCCTTGATCGCAGGGCAGCCGGTCGCGTGCGCCTCGGGGGCGACTTTCGAGGTGATCAATCCGGCGACCAATCAGCGGCTGGCCTGTGTCGCGGCATGCGGCGAGGATGAAGTGAATCTTGCGGTACGTTCGGCTCGCCAGGCGTTCGAAGAGGGAACGTGGGCTCACATGGCTCCGGTGGAGCGCAAGAAGATCCTGATCAGGCTTTCCGAACTGCTCCTGGCCAACCGCGAGGAGCTGGCATTGCTTGACTCGCTGAGCATGGGCAAGCCGGTCATGGATGCCTACAACATCGATGTGCCTGGCGCGGCCAGTGTGTTCGCCTGGTACGGTGAAGCCCTGGACAAGCTCTACGATCAGGTCGCGCCCACCGCGCGCAATGCCCTCGCCACCATTACTCGCGAGGCACTGGGAGTGGTCGCCGCCGTGGTGCCATGGAACTTCCCGCTGGACATGGCGGCCTGGAAGCTCGCTCCGGCATTGGCCGCCGGTAATAGCGTGGTCCTCAAGCCCGCCGAGCAATCGCCGTTTTCAGCCTTGCGCCTGGGTCAACTGGCGCTCGAAGCCGGCATCCCGAAAGGGGTGTTGAACGTTGTCCCCGGCCTGGGTGAAAGCGCTGGCAAGGCCCTGGGCCTGCATCCTGATGTGGACTGCCTGGTGTTTACCGGCTCGACCCAGGTCGGTAAATATTTCATGCAGTACTCGGCGCAGTCCAACCTCAAGCAGGTCTGGCTGGAGTGCGGCGGCAAGAGCCCGAACCTGGTCTTCGAAGACTGCCAGGACCTGGACCTGGCTGCGGAAAAAGCCGCGTTCGGCATTTTCTTCAATCAGGGCGAGGTCTGCTCGGCCAACTCCCGGCTCTACGTGCAACGTTCTATCCATGATGAATTCGTCGAGCGCTTGATCACCAAGGCTCGGGCCTGGCTGCCCGGTGATCCGCTGGACCCTAAAAGCAAAGCCGGTGCGATCGTGGATAGCGAGCAAGCCGCTCGCATCATGCAGGCGATCGAACAAGCACGTGGTGATGGCGCGAAACTCCTGGCAGGCGGCGAGCGCCTGACGGTCAATGGCTCTTCGAACTTCATCCAGCCGACGATTTTCGCTGGCGTGGATAGAAACATGCGCCTGGCGCGTGAGGAGATTTTCGGTCCAGTGCTGGCCATCAGTGCCTTCGACTCAGAAGAAGAGGCGATTGAGTTGGCCAACGACAGCATCTATGGTCTCGCCGCGTCAGTCTGGAGCGATGACCTGAACCGCGCTCATCGTGTGGCTCGGGCATTGAAGGCCGGGACTGTCTCGGTCAACACCATGGATGCACTGGATGTCGCCATTCCTTTCGGCGGCGGCAAGCAGTCCGGCTTCGGGCGCGATCTTTCCCTCCATTCATTCGACAAGTACACGCAACTTAAAACCACCTGGTTCCAGCTTCGTTAACACCGCTTCCATAGGCCACGTCGCAAGGCGTGGCAGGGGAAAACCCGACTGCACGCACTCCTTGGAGTGGCGTGCTTTTCCTGCTTGTGGGGCATATGGGGCGGCCGTTTGGCACCCTTTGGTCGACTCACCCTATCGGGTGATATCGGCAGTTTTCCGAGCGTGGGAACATCATTTCAACCCCGGCACCAGTCACCTCGTGTCGTTCCCAACCGTTCTTTTGGCGAGTCTTTGAAGTGGAAAACGATCGGTTTGTTTCTGCGCAATGGTTCGAACAGATGGCCAAGGTGACCGAGAGTATCGGTCAACCGGGATTCACCGCGACGCTGTTCGAAACCCTGGGCTGTATCTGGCCCATTCAGGCGACGACGCTGTACCAGTATCCGCATGGCGGCATGCCCAGCGCGCTGTTCGAACTTGACGGCCCCTGGCTGCCGCAAGGCAATGTGCGCCAGTACCTGTCCGGGTTCTATCTGCTCGACCCGTTCTACGGTGCCTGTGTAGAGGGCTTTAGCTCCGGTTGCTACGACCTTGCTGATGTCGCTCCCGACCACTTCGAGCTCAGCGAGTATTACCAGTCGTTCTATCGGCACTCGCACCTTCAGGATGAGTTGAACTACATCCTGCAGTTGTCTCCCGGGCTGAGCCTGGCTGTCTCGCTGGCATTCACGGAAAAACTGGACGCCACCACGACGCAGCAGTTCAAGCGCATTGCGCCCTGGGTCCTGACCTTGCTGAAAAAGCATTTTGTCGGCTTGGACACGCGCGGCGCTCGTTTCGAAAACCTGTTGGAGCAGCGCATCCACTCGGCACTGGATAACTTCGGCTCGTCGATCCTGACCGAGCGCGAATGTCGAATCGCGCAACTGATCCTGCGTGGCCATTCGACCCGCTCCCTGGCCGAGCGCCTAGGGGTGTCGGAGGACACCATCAAGTCTCACCGTAAAAACGTCTACTGCAAGCTCGACATCGGCACGCAATCGGAATTGTTCTCACTGTTCATCGATTCGTTGGCCGAAGCCCAGGGCGTGCTCAGCAAAGACCCGCTTGAAAGCTACATGAGCAAGAGCCGCTGAACGGACTTGCTCCCCCTCGCGTGACTACCAACAAAAGAGAAAAAAGCCATGAATGCACCCTTCGAACCGAAACGGCAGACTCAGGATTATCAGAAGTCCGATGCCGCCCACCATATCCATGCATTTGTGGATCAGAAGGCGCTCAATGCCGAAGGCCCTCGAGTGATGGTACGCGGCGAGAGACTGTATCTCTGGGACAACGATGACAAGCGCTACCTGGACGGCATGTCGGGCCTGTGGTGCACCCAGCTCGGCTACGGTCGCAAGGACCTGACCGCCGCGGCGGCTGCGCAGATGGACCAATTGCCGTACTACAACATGTTCTTCCACACCACGCATCCAGCGGTGATCGAGCTGTCCGAGCTGCTGTTCAGCCTGCTGCCGGGTCACTACAGCCACGTCATCTACACCAACTCCGGCTCCGAAGCGAACGAGGTGCTGATCCGTACCGTTCGCCGTTACTGGCAGGTCGTTGGCAAGCCACAGAAGAAAATCATGATCGGCCGCTGGAACGGTTATCACGGTTCGACCCTGGCAGCCACCGCGCTGGGCGGGATGAAGTTCATGCACGAGATGGGTGGCCCGATTCCAGACGTCGCGCACATCGATGAGCCTTACTGGTACGCCCAGGGCGGCGAGCTGACCCCGGCCGAGTTCGGTCGTCGCTGTGCCCTGCAACTGGAAGAGAAGATTCTTGAGCTGGGTGCCGAAAATGTCGCGGGCTTTATCGCCGAGCCTTTCCAGGGCGCTGGCGGCATGATTTTCCCGCCCGAGAGCTACTGGCCGGAAATCCAGCGCATCTGCCGCCAATACGATGTGCTGCTGTGTGCCGATGAAGTGATCGGTGGTTTTGGTCGCACGGGCGAGTGGTTCGCACACCAGTATTTCGGTTTCGAGCCGGACACCCTGTCGATCGCCAAGGGCCTGACTTCCGGTTACGTGCCGATGGGTGGCCTGGTGCTGGGCAAGCGCATTGCCGATGCGCTGGTGGAGCAGGGCGGCGTCTTCGCCCACGGCCTGACCTATTCCGGACACCCGGTCGCGGCCGCGGTCGCGCTCGCCAACCTCAAGGCGTTGCGTGACGAAGGCATCGTGCGCCAGGTGAAGGAGGATACCGGACCGTACTTGCAGCGGATCCTGCGCGAAGTGTTTGGCAACCACCCGATGATCGGCGAGATCCAGGGCGCGGGCCTCGTCGCGGCCTTGCAGTTCGCTGAGGACAAGGCTACGCGCAAACGCTTCACCAACGAAAACGATCTGGCGTGGCAGTGCCGCACCTTTGGTTTTGAAGAGGGCGTGATCATTCGTTCGACCTTGGGCCGCATGATCATGGCGCCGGCACTTGTGGCAACGCGCGCGGAGCTGGACGAGCTGGTTGAAAAGACCCGTATCGCGGTAGACCGCACTGCACGGATCGCGGGAAAGCTCTGAGCTCATCTGTGGGCCAGGCATGCTCGGGGCGGTGATCAACAGCGTTGCATCGCCCTGTATGCCTATCGATTGAACAAGTGGCTGTCGGAAATCGGGCAGCCCACCCTTCAGCAGATCATTCACTAACGGTAACCGTTCTTCGGATACCGCAGCGTCCTGCATTCAAATTTTCAGGAGTCAGCAATGAATACAATAACAAGCGTGGCCGACACTCCTTCCCATCACTCCCCATCGGAATCGGTTTCGCCTGGCAGGTTTCGACAATCCCTGGGGCTTACCGCTCTGGTCCTCTTCGGCCTGGCGTACATGGTCCCGCTGGCGGTGTTCACCACCTATGGCCTGGTGACCCAGATGACCAAGGGCCACTTGCCGACCGCCTACCTGCTGACCCTTGCCGCCATGCTGCTAACCGCCTACAGCTACGGGCGCATGGTGCAGGCACATCCATATTCGGGATCGGTGTACTCCTATACGCGTAAGGCCTTCGGTAGCTACTTTGGCTTCATGGCCGGCTGGACCTTGTTGCTGGACTATATCTTCCTGCCGCTGCTCAGTTATCTGCTGATCGGCATCTACATGTCCGAATACTTCCCCGCAGTTCCCGCGGCGGTGTGGGTGGTTGGCTCCATTGCTCTGGTGACCTTCCTCAACCTGATCGGTATCGAATCCATCACCCGGGTCAACTTGCTGCTCGTGGTTGTCCAGTTGGTCTTCATCGTTGTGTTCGTTGCGTTGTCGATCCATAACCTGGGGGATCAGTCGGAGCCGGTTTCGTTGCTCGCACCCTTCCATCACGAGGGCTTCAGCGTCCCGCTGATCATGACCGGCGCAGCGGTCCTGTGTCTGTCCTTCCTCGGCTTCGACGCCGTGTCGACCATGGCCGAGGAGACGCCAAACCCGCGGCGTCTCATCCCCCTCGCCATCATGGTGGTGAGCATGCTTGGTGGCCTGCTGTTTGTCCTTGTTTCGTATTTCGCGCAAATGGTCTATCCACAATGGAACACCTTTGCCGACCCGGACTCGGCGTCGCTGGACGTCATGCGCCGCGTGGGGGGGGAACTGCTAGTGACCGCCTTTACCGCCACCTACGTGGCCGGGTGTTTTGCCTCGGCGATGGTCTCCCAGGCCAGCGTCTCCCGGGTGCTGTTCGCCATGGGGCGGGATGGTGCGCTGCCGCGGGTGTTCGGCAGGCTGGTCTCGAAGAAGCGGGTGCCGGCCACGGCGATCATGCTGGTCAGTCTGTTCTCGCTGATTGCCCTGTTCATCACCCTGGATACCGTGGCCAACATGATCAGCTTCGGCGCGCTCTTCGCGTTCTCGGCGGTGAACCTGGCGGTGATCAAGCATTACCTCGTCGACCAGAAGATGCGCGGCCTGCGCAATTGCCTGATCTACGGTCTGGTGCCGGCCCTGGGCTTCCTCAGCACCATTTGGCTTTGGACCAGCCTGTCCAGCATGTCGTTCATGATTGGTCTTGGCTGGATGGGGTTAGGGTTACTTTGTTTGATGGGCGTTACGCGTGGGTTCCGGATGAAGCTGCCGGAGTTGCAGATGGCGGAGTGAACGACTGCTGAGGCCGGGCTACTCCAGCCGCCCCTTGTGATCGCTTGCCAAGCTTTCACGGGGGGCATGCAAGGGTACAAAGCCTGAAAAGCAAAAAACCCGCACTAGGCGGGTTTTTTGTGTGCTTCCAGGTGTGCTTGGCATCACCTGAAAACGGAAGGTGGTGCCCAGAGACGGAATCGAACCGCCGACACGGGGATTTTCAATCCCCTGCTCTACCGACTGAGCTATCTGGGCAACGGGGCGCATTAAACGGGTTTTTCAGAGGGTCGTCAAGCAAGTTATCAAAAAAATTTAATTATTACCGTCGCTTACGATCCGACCCCCCGATTTCACGGGCTTACTCGGCAGGCGGAACGTAGCCTTCGGCCTTGGCGTAATCCTCACCGGAGAAGTACTTGTCCATCTCGCCCTGAAGATATTTGCGGTCTTCGGCGTTCATCATGTTCAGGCGCTTTTCGTTGATCAGCAGCGTTTGGTGTTTTTGCCAATCGGCCCAGGCCTTGGCCGAGACGTGGTCAAGAATGTCCAGGCCTTTGGCACCCGGGAATGGAGCGCGCTCCAGGGCGGGCAATTCTTCTTTGTACTTGCGGCACATGATGGTGCGGGTCATGACGACTCTCCTGCGTTCAATACGGCAGCCGCGCGTTCGAGCAAGGTCTTGACCGGGGCGGCAAGGCCCAGGCGCGGCGGGGTGGCGAGGTTATACCAGAGCCAGTCGGCCTCGGCCACGTGCTGGCCGGCCTCCTGGACCTGAACCAGCCAGGGTTCGATGGATAACTGGAAATGGCTGAAGGTGTGCACCAGGTTCGGCAGTGCCTGCGGGTTGCCCAACTCCAGCGAGTGCTGCGAGGCGAGATGTTGCAGGTCGTCGAGGTCATCGAGTTCCGGCAAGCTCCACAAGCCGCCCCACAGGCCCGTGGAAGGTCGACGGTAAAGCAGGATCGCACCTTCAGCATTGGCAAGCATCGGCATCAGCGTGCGTTTCTGCGGGATGGCTTTGCGTGGCTTGGGAATCGGGTAGCGGGTTTCCAGGCCGAGCATGTGCGCTTCACAGCCTTTTTCCAGCGGGCAGAGCAGGCAGCTCGGCTTGCTTCGGGTGCAGAGCGTGGCGCCCAGGTCCATCATCGCCTGGGTGTAGGCGTTCACCCGATCGTGCGGTGTAAAGCGCTCAGCGTTCGCCCATAGCTGTTTGGCGACCTTCGGCTCGCCCGGGTAACCCTCTTGCGCGGTAAAGCGTGCCAGAACGCGTTTGACGTTGCCGTCGAGGATCGGCGCGCGCAGGCCCATGCTGATACTGGCGATCGCACCCGCCGTGGACAGGCCGATGCCGGGCAGGTCGGTGAGTTTTTCCACGTCCCGGGGGAATTCACCGCCGTACTGCTCGACGACGATTTTGGCAGTCTTCTGCAGATTCCGCGCGCGGGTGTAGTAACCAAGGCCCGTCCACAGGTGCAGCACTTCGTCCTCGGGCGCCGCCGCCAGGGCTTCGACCGTCGGCAGCGAGGCCATGAACCGGTCGAAGTAATTCAGCACGGTGCTGACCTGGGTTTGTTGCAGCATGATTTCCGAGACCCACACCCGATAAGGGGTGATGCCCTGTTGCCAGGGCAAATCGTGGCGGCCGTGGCGGTCGAACCATTCCAGCACCGCCAATGAAAACTGATCGGCTCTCATCGCTTGAACAGCCCCTTGAGTGCGTCCTTGAGTTCCGGGCTGACCTTGTCGCCCAGTTTCTCGTCGATTTTTTCGCTGATGCGCTCGCCCGCCAGTTTGCTCGCGACCTGGCCCATGCGTTCGTTATCCAGGCGGCAGGCCTTGGCGCCGAGCTCCAGTGGGCCGCGGCAACGCAACGGCCACTGGATGCCGACAAATTTCTCGCTCACCTGGCAGGCCGGGTCCGGCATGTCGCTCTTGTCGCCTTCGACAATGATGCCCACGCGATAATCCATGCCCAAGACCCGCAGGTCGATGTCGCCGTCGCCGTTGACGGTCATGCCCGGGATGCGCACTTTCAGGTCCGGGTTGCTCGCGACGCCGTTTCGAAAGGTCAGGTTACCCTTGAGCTCCTGGAACGGTGTGTCCTTGCCCCTTGGCTCGCCGCTGAGGGACTTGCGGTTGAGCGTGGCGATGCCTTTGCACAACTGTTGTTCGAGGTTGGCATTGAGCAGCACGCCATTGTTGATGACGAAACTGGCGTTGCCATTAAGGGTTTCGATCAGCGCTTTCTGGCTGTTGCCGCTACCGGTGAGGGTGCTGTTGAGTGTTACCAGGCCTTTGACCGGTGGCTCCTTGCCCTGGCTTTCGAGGATTTTTTCCGCTGGCACCCGGCTGATTTGCGTCTGCATGTTCAGCACCGGCGCCTGCTGGCGCACATCAAGGGTGCCTTTGGCTTCGAAGTTGCCCTCGTACAGGTCGCCGCGCAGGCTGCTCAGCGTCAACAATCCACCCTGGCCGTTGGCCTTGAGCACCGCGTTGTGGATCGGCAGTTTTTCCAGGGTTAACTGGCCGAAGGTCAGGTCGGCGTCTACATCCAGCTTGCTCAGACGTTCCACCGGCAGCAGGCGTTCGTTGCTCCAGGCTTCTTTGGTTGGGGATTGCGGCAGGGGTGTGCTGCCGGCCCCGGCCATGGCATCAGCTTCGGTGCTGGCGACTTCGGCCTGACGCACTTGCTTGGCGCTGTTAGCCTCGGCCGACTTCGGCGCCAGGTAACGGTCGACGTTGAAGGTGTCCGCCTTGAGGGTTGCGCGCAGGGATTGCTTGGCGAAATCCTCGACAGCGATGCGACCGGTAAAGGTGCTGTCGTCGACTTTCAGGTTGATGTCATCGAGCGTGAGGCTGGAGGGCGTGCCGGTCAGGCGCGTGGCCAGTTCGACCTTGCTCAGGCTGCCTTCGGCCATCGCCGGGAGTTTCTGGCCGATGCTGTCGACGAATTTCGCCAGGTCGAACTGGGCAATCGACAAGCCGCCGTTAACCTGCGGGGTTTTATCGAGGTCATTGACCTTCAGCTCGCCCAGCGCTCGCAGTTGGTTGGCGGAGACCTTGATCCCGGTCCACTCGGCGACGTTGGCAGCCTTGTCCAGCAACAGCTGGCCTTGCGCAGCGAAGGTCACGGTCTTGCCTTGCAGCGGATCGCCGGCGACTTCACCGGACAGCTTCATGTCTTCGAGCTTGTAGCGCTGCAGCGCGCGTTCGAAACGCAATTCGCCGTTGAGCTCGGTGCGCACCCGCAGAACCGGCTGGTTGGTGCCCAGGAACGCGGTGAGCTTGACCGGGATGTTGGTGGAGTCGTGCACCGGCCCGGTACTGAGCTGGATGCTTTCGGCGCTGAATTGCTTGCCGGTTTTTTCGTCGCTGTATTCCACGCGGGCGTTGTTGACGGTCAGGCTGTCGATGTCCAGGCGAATGGGCTGTGCCGGTTTTTCCGCCTGGGCGGTGGTTGGCTGCTCAGGTTCGCTGGTGGCATCGGCAGGCGTGGCCGTGGTTGCAGGCTTGGGCACCTTGCCGATGTCTTCCCAGTTGCCGTGGCCATCTTTGTCGCGGTTCAGGCGCAGGTTCAGGCCTTCGACGCGCACATCGCTCATCTGCACCTCGCGGCGCAGCAATGGCAGCACGCGGACCGACAGGCCGAGCATCTGCAGGTCGGCGAAGGGCTCGGCGGGCTTGGCCAGGGTAGCGACCGCCGCATCGTGCAGTTCCAGGCCCAGCCAAGGGAACAGGCTCCAGCCGATATCGCCATTGAGCGTCAGCTCGATGTGGGCCTTGTCGCGGGCAATCTGGCGTATCTCGTCTTTGTAGTCGTTGGGATCGAAGAGGTGGGTCAGGGCAAAGCCCAGCGCCACTACGATCAGCAACAGCCCGAGAAGTACCAGACCCAGGATTTTGCCGAACGCTTTCATGGGCGAGTCCTTGTAGTTAGTCGAATTCGAAATTTAGCCGGGGAGTATAGCGCTCCGCAGCGCCCGACCGGGCAGATCACAAGGACAGAGCGTCGAGCATCCAGGCAAAAAGTGATTTTGCCTGCGTGTAGACAGGATCTGTACCGGAGAAGAAGTGGTTAATCAGTTCGACAATGATCGCAAGGGAGGTTCCTTCAGTGGTACGAAAACGGACAACTTCGAAAACGTGATGTCAGTTTGGTTTTTCGACCATTGGCAAATGCTACCCTGCACCGGTTCGTCCGCCCCTCTGCGACGTGATGTCGCAGGAAAAACGAGCTTTTCCCTAAAAAACGGTCATGTCTGCGTGCATTAAGGCTGAGGGTGAAAAGTGGCTGGCGAACACTACTGACAATTGGGGGATAAACAATGACCACGAGCATCACGGCAGACGGCCTTCAAGCCGGCCAGCCCGCGTTCCTTTCCAAGGAGCGCATTATCGCCAGGCCCGGTTTCAACCGATGGCTGGTGCCACCGGCCGCGCTGGCTATCCATCTGTGTATCGGCATGGCGTATGGCTTCTCGGTATTCTGGTTGCCGCTGTCCAAAGCGCTCGGCATCACCGCACCAGTGGCTTGTGCGCCCGACATGAGCTTCATCGCTCAAGTGTTTTCTTCGCAATGCGACTGGCCGATTTCGATGCTCGGCTGGATCTACACCCTGTTCTTCATCTTCCTGGGTTGCTCGGCCGCCATCTGGGGTGGCTGGCTGGAGCATGCCGGGCCGCGCAAGGCGGGTGTCGTCTCGGCGCTGTGCTGGTGCGGCGGTCTGCTGATTTCCGCGCTGGGGGTCTATACCCACCAGATCTGGCTGATGTGGATCGGCTCCGGGGTCATTGGCGGTATCGGCCTGGGCCTGGGCTACATCTCGCCGGTGTCGACCTTGATCAAGTGGTTCCCGGACAAGCGCGGCATGGCGACCGGCATGGCGATCATGGGTTTCGGCGGGGGTGCAATGGTCGGTGCGCCCTTGGCGGCGGCGTTGATGAGTCATTTTGCCTCGCCCACCAGTGTCGGCGTGTGGCAAAGCTTCCTGGTCATGGCTGCGATCTATTTCGTGTTCATGATCGGCGGCGCGCTGTCCTATCGAGTGCCGCCGACCGGCTGGAAGCCTGAAGGCTGGACGGCACCTGCGAAAAAAGCCTCGAACGCGATGATCACCCACCGTCACGTGCACGTTAACGTGGCGTGGAAGACGCCACAATTTCGCCTGGTATGGCTGGTGTTGTGCCTGAACGTATCCGCCGGTATCGGCATCCTCGGCATGGCTTCGCCACTGTTGCAGGAGGTTTTTGCCGGCAAGTTGCTGGGCAATGACCTGACATTTGGCCAACTGGACGCCTCGCAACTGGCTTCGATTGCCGCCATCGCTGCGGGCTTCACCGGTTTGCTGAGCCTGTTCAACATCGGCGGGCGTTTCTTCTGGGCCTCGTTCTCGGATTACCTGGGCCGTAAAAACACCTACTTCGTGTTCTTCGCCCTGGGCTTTGCTTTATACGGACTGATTCCGAACCTTGGGCATCTGGGCAGTGTCGCGCTGTTCGTGGCAGCCTTCTGCATCATCCTGTCGATGTACGGCGGTGGTTTTGCCACGGTCCCCGCTTATCTGGCGGACCTGTTCGGCACGCAAATGGTCGGTGCGATCCACGGTCGCCTGCTGACGGCATGGGCGGCGGCAGGTGTGTTGGGTCCGGTGCTGGTGAACTACCTGCGTGAATATCAGCTGAGCATCGGCGTCGAGCGTGCAGCGGCGTACGACATCACCTTGTACATCCTGGCGGGCCTGCTGGTACTGGGCTTTATCTGCAACCTGCTGGTACGTCCGGTGGCCGACAAGTACTTCATGACCGACGCCGAGCTGGCTGCCGAACAGGCTCTGGGTCACGACAAAGGGGCTGACAGCAGCACCGTGCTGGAGTGGAAAGCCGATGCCGGCACCAAGCCGTTGGCGGTAGCTGCCTGGCTGGTGGTGGGTATTCCGTTGGCATGGGGTGTGTGGGTGACGCTGCAAAAAACAGCGGTACTGTTCCACTAAGAAGCTGAGGGTCTGGCCTGACATCTTCAGGCCAACACCAACCCCTGTGGGAGCGGGCTTGCTCGCGATTGCGGTCTGACAGTCGACAGAGATGTTGAATGTGCAGCCCCTTTCGCGAGCAAGCCCGCTCCCACATTTGTCTGGTGGTGCCTGAAAATGGCTTGTATGGACATGTCTATCCCCGACGACCGGGGATTCTATCCGTCAGCGATATCACCTCCCGTGTTTCTGTTTCGCGCCCGCGCCCCTATAATGGTTGCCTTTTTCGCCCAATGATTTTGCGGAGCTGGTGATGGCCGAACGTATGGCGTCAGTCGAGCGCGACACTCTGGAAACCCAGATCAAAGCCTCGATCAACCTGGATGGCACCGGAAAGGCCCGATTTGATATCGGTGTACCTTTTCTTGAGCACATGCTGGACCAGATCGCCCGTCACGGGCTGATCGACCTGGATATCGTCAGCAAAGGCGACCTGCATATCGATGACCACCACACGGTGGAAGATGTCGGTATCACCCTGGGTCAGGCATTCACCAAAGCCATCGGCGACAAGAAAGGCATCCGTCGCTACGGCCACGCCTACGTGCCGCTCGATGAAGCGCTGTCGCGCGTGGTAATCGACTTCTCCGGCCGCCCTGGCCTGCAGATGCATGTGCCGTATACCCGCGCCACCGTCGGCGGTTTCGATGTTGACCTGTTCCAGGAATTCTTCCAGGGCTTCGTCAACCACGCCAACGTCACCCTGCACATCGACAACCTGCGTGGGCACAACACCCACCACCAGATCGAAACTGTGTTCAAGGCTTTCGGCCGCGCCCTGCGCATGGCCGTGGAACTCGATGACCGCATGGCCGGGCAAATGCCTTCGACCAAGGGCGTCCTGTAATGCAGACAGTCGCGGTTATCGATTACGGCATGGGCAACCTGCACTCGGTGGCCAAGGCCCTCGAGCACGTGGGGGCTGGCAAGGTCCTGATCACCAGCGATGCGAACGTGATTCGCGAAGCCGACCGGGTGGTTTTCCCCGGTGTTGGCGCGATCCGCGACTGCATGGCGGAGATCCGTCGACTGGGTTTCGATTCACTGGTACGTGAGGTCAGCCAGGATCGTCCGTTCCTCGGCATCTGCGTTGGCATGCAGGCCTTGCTCGAACACAGCGAAGAGAACGACGGCGTCGACTGCATCGGCCTGTTCCCGGGCCAGGTGAAGTTCTTCGGCAAGGATCTTGTCGAGGACGGCGAACACCTGAAAGTCCCGCACATGGGCTGGAACGAAGTAAAGCAGAAGGTGAGTCACCCGCTGTGGCACGACATTCCAGACATGGCGCGGTTTTACTTCGTGCACAGCTACTACATCGCCGCCGGTAATGCGCGGCAGGTGGTCGGTGGCGGTCATTACGGGGTCGACTTTGCCGCAGCGCTGGCCGAAGGCTCGCGTTTCGCCGTGCAGTTCCACCCGGAGAAAAGCCATACCCATGGCCTGCAGTTGCTGCAGAACTTCGCCGCGTGGGACGGTCGCTGGTAATGGCGGTCAAGAAGAAGCCGCCGATCCTGACCCTCACTCCTGAACAGGAGAGTGAGGCCAATCACAAGATCAAGCGCTTCATGGAGGATCGCTTCGAACTGGACCTGGGTTCGTTCGAAGCGGCCGAAATCCTTGAGCTGTTCACCCGCGAAATTGCTCCTCACTATTACAACAGGGCGATATTCGATGTGCAGGCGCACCTCAAGGAGAGGTTCGAAAGCATCGAAAGCGACCTGTGGGCGCTCGAGAAAAACTGATTTCCGAGCCAAGCTGAACATTCAAATTTGAAGGTTTGCCAGATGCTGATTATTCCCGCTATCGATCTTAAAGACGGTGCCTGTGTTCGTCTGCGCCAGGGCCGCATGGAAGATTCCACAGTGTTCTCCGATGACCCGGTGAGCATGGCTGCCAAGTGGGTGGAGGGCGGTTGCCGTCGTCTGCATCTGGTCGACCTGAACGGTGCGTTCGAAGGCCAGCCGGTCAACGGCGAAGTGGTCACCGCGATTGCCAGGCGCTACCCGAACCTGCCGATCCAGATCGGCGGTGGCATCCGTTCCCTGGAAACCATCGAACACTACGTGAAAGCGGGCGTGAGCTACGTGATCATCGGCACCAAGGCCGTGAAAGATCCGGCCTTCGTTGCCGAAGCCTGCCGCGCGTTCCCGGGCAAGGTAATTGTCGGCCTGGACGCCAAGGACGGTTTCGTCGCTACCGATGGCTGGGCTGAAATCAGCACCATCCAGGTGATCGACCTGGCCAAGCAATTTGAAGCCGACGGCGTGTCCGCCATCGTTTATACCGACATCGCCAAAGACGGCATGATGCAGGGTTGCAACGTGCCGTTCACCGCTGCGCTGGCGGCTGCCACGAAGATCCCGGTGATCGCTTCCGGTGGCATCCACAACCTGGGTGACATCAAGACCCTGCTCGACGCCAAGGCGCCAGGCATCATCGGTGCGATCACCGGTCGTGCGATTTATGAAGGCACCCTCGACGTCGCTGAAGCGCAAGCTTTCTGCGATTCGTACAAAGGCTGAGGACTGACCATGGCGCTGGCCAAACGCATCATCCCTTGCCTGGACGTGGATAACGGCCGGGTCGTCAAAGGTGTGAAGTTCGAGAACATCCGTGACGCGGGCGACCCGGTGGAGATCGCCCGTCGTTATGACGAGCAGGGTGCCGACGAGATTACTTTCCTCGACATCACTGCCAGCGTCGACGGTCGCGACACCACGCTGCATACCGTCGAGCGCATGGCCAGCCAGGTGTTTATCCCGCTGACCGTGGGCGGTGGCGTACGCACCGTGCAGGACATTCGTAACCTGCTCAATGCCGGTGCGGACAAGGTCTCGATCAACACCGCTGCTGTGTTCAACCCGGAATTCGTCGGTGAAGCGGCGCAGCACTTCGGTTCGCAATGCATCGTGGTTGCCATTGATGCGAAGAAGGTCTCGGGACCTGGCGAAACCCCGCGCTGGGAAATCTTCACCCACGGCGGGCGCAAGCCCACCGGGCTCGACGCGGTCGAATGGGCGAAGAAGATGGAAGGCCTGGGTGCCGGTGAGATCCTCCTGACCAGCATGGACCAGGACGGCATGAAAAATGGCTTCGACCTGGGTGTCACCCGCGCCATCAGCGATGCATTGGGCATTCCGGTGATCGCTTCCGGCGGTGTCGGCAACCTCCAGCACCTGGCCGACGGCATTCTCGAGGGCCACGCCAGTGCAGTGTTGGCAGCGAGTATTTTCCACTTCGGTGAATACACCGTTCAAGAAGCCAAGGCCTATATGGCCCACCGCGGTATTGTGATGCGCTGAACAAACCGGTACAGGCCAGTGGACATCATGGCGGGCTCAGGGCACTCTTGAGTACGCCATGGATTTCGGTAGCCAGACATGTTTAAACGCATTCTTCTTGTCCTCGCCAGCGCTTCCTTGTTGCTCATCAGTAGCGCACGCGCCGCCGACAGCTCCACCACGGAACTGGTGTTGCTGACGGAAAACTTCCCGCCGTACAACATGGCCAAGAACGGCAAGAACTTCGCTCAGGACGAGAACATCAATGGGATCGCCGTGGACATCGTCCGCGAGATGTTCAAGCGCGCCAACGTCACTTATAGCCTGACCCTGCGTTTCCCTTGGGAGCGTGTCTACAAACTCGCGCTGGAAAACCCCGGTTACGGAGCATTCGTGATGGCCCGTTTGCCGGACCGCGAGCGGCTTTTCAAATGGGTCGGGCCGATCGGTCCGGATGACTGGATCATGCTGGCCAAGGCTGACAGCAAAATCTCCCTCGAGACCCTGGAGGACGCGCGCAAATACAGGATTGGCGCGTACAAGGGCGATGCGATTGCCGAGACGCTCGCCAAGCAGGGCCTGAAGCCAATCGTGGTGCTACGCGATCAGGATAATGCGAAGAAGCTGGTCAGCGGACAGATCGACCTGTGGGCCACCGGCGACCCGGCCGGGCGCTATCTGGCGCGCCAGGACGGGGTAAACGGGCTAAAGACCGTGTTGCGTTTCAACAGCGCCGAGCTGTACCTGGCGCTGAACAAGGACGTACCGCAGGCAACCGTCGCCAAGTTACAGGCTGCACTGGATCAGATGCGCAAGGACGGCGTGGTCGACGAGATCATGGGGCGGTATCTATAGTTGCTGCTGGAATTTCTACTGGTTAAAGGGTGGGTGTGACTTCATCCGTCTTTTAAGATGAGAATTCAGTCAGGTGTAAATTGCTCATGTCGGTGTAATTAAGCTCTGTAGTGACTTGAGTTCTGTCTTCGCGCAGCAGTCTGTAGTTACTCTGCATTTGATATACCGCCACAGTTCTGTTTTTCGAGACGACGATAAAGACTTCTGTGGCAGCATGGGCGGACCATCCGCCTGACTCATCAGAATGAGCAAATTTCTTGTCCAATCTCCCCGAAAAGTTGATGAGAGGCGCCTGCACGTTGATTGGCCATTCACTATCGAATTCGATAGACGTGACGAGGGCGAATGCCGTCAGGCTTTGACGTGTCTGAACTCTGTGTACTATCCACTTGAAGGTTTTACTCGCGGCGTCTTCATTATGGCCGCTTCCCACGAGCACATACTGGTCTGTCCTCTCCAAGAGGTATGAAGGCGTTGTGCGTAGTTGCTCAATCGGGCTCAGAACCGGGTCTATTACGGTAAACCAGGGAAGTTTGGCGATGTAAGTGGTTTCGGCTTTTTCGAGTTGTGTAGGCTGCCCGATCCCGGACAGTACTGGTGCCTGCAGCTGGGGGTTGATTTGAAGCGGGATGCTCATTCGCAATGAATAAGTAGTGAGTGTCGTCGGTTTGGAATAGCCTCTAACACCGGCAAAGGTACCGGGTGAAAGGTAGATTTCACCGTTTTGCGCGATGGGTGGGCAGATGCTCCAAGCGCTGAGATCCTGTCGCGCACCACTGCTTTTATCGCTCCAGATCAAGTTGCCGACAGTTGAGGCTACTACCAGGTCCTCCCTGATGCATCGAACCACGTTGAGCGAAGGTTTTTCACGGTCGGAACACACCATCCCCATTGCAACGTAGCCATCGGGAGGGATCGGGCGCCAAATCGTGCAGTCCGCAACGGTTGTTGAGCCTGCACTTCTCCAGACTTGTTCGAAGTCGATAGGTGGGCTGAGTGCATTAACTTTGGTGCTTTCTCCACTTTTTGGTCCTTCGCAGACGACCACGGCCACTTTTTTACTATTAATACTGTCATGTCCAGGAATGACTAAATCGCCCAGAGAGAAATAGCCCGGCAGCAAATCAGGGGCTGGCGCAGCGCGCCAAAAGGTTGCGGGCTTCGCTTGTGATCGCCCGCTGTCCCAGAGTCGCTGAAACTCTGTCGTAAAGTTGATTAGCAAGTTATCGACTTTTATCGAGCCTATTGGTTTTGTAGCGCTGTTCTCGGTGTTCATGGTTATTCCTGATATGTAAAAGGCGACTCAGGGCCGCGACCTGTTGCAGGTCTCAATATCTGGAATTGGAAGAGGTGTCGGGCGGTAGCTATGTATAGGTGCCTGGCGAGTTGTTACCGGTAAATTCCGTCTTTGCCATGGGCAACCATGGCGCGATTGCCGCGCACACTGACCATCTGCTTGATATCAATCCACTCGATACCCTGAGCCTTGAGCTTGGGCAGTTCACGCTCCAGTACCGCCAGCGTCTGTGGATACGGATGCCCGATCATCACCGCCGAACCCTGCTTACGCGCAAGGCTGATTGCTGTCTGCAACTGGGTGAAGATTGCCGCTTCAGTGCGCTCATCATCCAGAAACACATCACGCGAAATACTCGCCAATCCAATGTTCTGCGCTTCGGCCGCTGCCACAGTCTGCGCGCTGGTGCGACTATCCACGAAGAGCTTGTGCCGACGCTGCAGGTCAGCCATCAACCAGGCCATGGCTGGGCGTTGGGCAGTCATGCGGCTGCCCATGTGGTTATTGATGCCAGCGGTATAGGGTACGACCTTGAGTGCTGCGTTCAGGCGTTTCTCGAGCTCTTCGACAGGCAAGTCGGGATGCCAGGCGAACGGACCGGTGGCCGGGTCCATGGGCATGTGCAGGATGACGATCTTGCCGGCACGATGGGCTTCGCGAGCGAACTCGGTGGCGTGAGGGGTGTCGGGCATGATCGCCGCCGTCACCGGCCCCGGAAGGGCCAGCACCTGGCGATCCCGGGGCAGGTTTTGCCCCAGGTCATCGATGATCAGGCTGATATAAGCCTTTTGAGGGGCGGGTGCAGCGTGAACAACACCCGCCAGGCAACACAACAGCCCCAGGACTACCCGCGCAAGCATCTCAGCGACCGGATGTGATGCTCAGCCCTTTGAGCAGGCTCAGGGCCTGGGCCAGTTGATAATCGTCGTCTTGCGGCATCGGCTTGGCCTTGCCGCCGGAGCTGCTTGGTTTGTCGGCGCCACCGTTGCCGTTGCCCAAGTGACCTTGCAGGTCGGCTTCCTTGAAGTAGTCGCCGTCTTGCTCGTTGGTGATCTTGGCCTTGCGCACTTCGATGTCCGGGACGATACCCTGGGCCTGGATCGAGCGGCCGTTGGGCGTGTAGTACAACGCGGTGGTGATCTTCAGTGCTCGGTCGTTGTTCAGTGGCAGCACGGTTTGCACCGAGCCTTTGCCGAAACTCGGCGTACCCATGATCACCGCGCGTTTCTGGTCTTGCAGGGCGCCGGCGACGATTTCCGAGGCCGAGGCGCTGCCGCCATTGATCAGCGCGACCATTGGCACGGCTTCGCTTTCGTCCTTGCCGGTGGCAGAGAAACGCAGTTCGGAGTTGGCGATGCGACCCTTGGTGTAGACGATCAGGCCCTTGGTGATGAAATGGTCGACCACTTCCACCGCCGATTGCAGTACGCCGCCCGGGTTGTTGCGCAGGTCGAGGATGATGCCGTTGAGTTTCTTGCCGTTGTCTTTGCGCAGCTTCGCCAGGGCCTTGGACACTTCTTCGCCGGTCTTGACCTGGAATTGGGTGATGCGGATGTAGCCATAGCCGGATTCGAGCAGCTGGCTCTTCACGCTCTTCACCTGAATGATGGCGCGGGCCAGGGTCACATCGAATGGCGTACCGCCGTCACGTACCAGGGTCAGGGTGATTTTCTGGCCGATCTTGCCGCGCATCTTGTCCACCGCTTCGGTCATGCTCTGTCCGCGGGTGGGTTGGCCGTTGATCTTGACGATGAAGTCGCCTGCCTGGATGCCAGCCTTGGAGGCCGGTGTGTCATCGATTGGCGACACCACTTTGATAAAGCCGTCCTCGGCGCCGACTTCGATGCCCAGGCCGCCGAATTCGCCACTGGTGCTTTCCTGCAGTTCAGCGAAGTCTTCTGGTCCCAGGTAGGCGGAGTGCGGGTCAAGGTTGCTGAGCATGCCCTTGATCGCGTTTTCCAGCAGGGTCTTGTCGTCTACCGGTTCGACATACGCGGCCTTGATCCGATCCATGACCTCGGCAAAGGTGCGCAACTCTTCCAGCGGCAGTGGCGCCTTGGTGGTCGCGGCAGTGCCCGCAGGCGCGACTGCCGGGGCCGGTTGAGCGGCGAACGCCAGAGGCGCGCCGATCACCAGGGCGATCGCCAGGGCCAGCGAGGTAAGGCGGGACAAATGCAGCATGTCGAACGAACTCCTAATGTAGGTGACTCAGCGCCTATCCTTGCGCGCGGCACCATTGCGCCGGATCACTCGGGTGACCCTGCTGACGAATAGCAAAGTACAGCGCTGGTGTGTCCTGCCCGCCACTGTTACCGACAGTGGAGATGGATTCACCGGCTTTTACCACGTCACCCGCAGACTTGAGCAGTGTCTGGTTGTGACCATAAAGACTCAGGAAACCGTTGCCGTGGTCGAGAATCACCAGCAGCCCGGCCCCGCGCAACCAGTCGGCGAACACCACTCGACCGCCATGCACCGCATGCACCGCACTGCCTGCAGAAGCGCCGATCATTACGCCGTCCCACTTGGTCCGGGCGTCGTCGCCACGGCTTTCACCGAAGCGCGCCAACAGTCGACCATCGACAGGCCATGGAAGTTTGCCGCGAGTTGAAGCAAATGCGCCGCCAAAGGTTTCACCGGAACTGGAAACCAGTGGGCCGGGTGTCGATTTAACCGGTTTGCGTGGGGCATCGTCGTTGGCATCTGCCAGCGCCTGGGCCTCACGTAAACGCTTTTTTTCGGCTTCCTGCTGGGCGATCAGCGCTTTTTGTCGCGCCTCTTCTGCCTCACGAGCCTGGCGGGCCAAGGTTTCTTCAATAGTTTTAAGGACTTTAGACAGGTCTGCCTGGTCCTGCTCACGGGCTGCCAGTTTCTGGTCGCGAGCTTTCACGTCGTCGTTGAGCTTGGCCAGGACTTGCTGGCGCTCCTGACGTACTTTCTCGAGCTCGCCACGCTGGGTTTCCAGGCTGCTTTGCTGTACCAGCAATTGCGCCTGCTGCAGGCCGATGTCTTTTTCGACATTGGCGAGCTGGCGCAGGGTTTCGTTGAAATTCTTCAGCTGCTCCAGGCGAGCCTGGCTCAGGTAGTCGTAATAGGTGAGCGTGCGGGCGAACTTCTCTGGGTTCTGCTGGTTGAGCAGCAGTTTCAAGTATTCCTGCCGGCCGTTCTGATAAGCCGCGCGGGCCTGGATGGCAATCAGTCGCTGTTGTTCAGTGCGCGCGCTCTGGAGTTTTTTTTTCTCTGCATCGAGTCGTTGCAACTCGGTTTCGCTTTTCTTCAGCTCTTTTTGCAGGGCGTCGACCTGCTTCTCGAGCTTGCCCATCTCGGTTTCAGTGCCCTTGAGGTCTTTCTGCACGCCGGACTTTTCTTCCTGCAGCTTGCCCAGCAGTTTTTTCAACTCGGCAATGTCGTGACGCGTGGCGTCCAATTGTTGCTGGGTTTGCGCGCGCTCATCGGCGAAGGCCGGCTGGAGCAGGCAAGTCAGGGCGAGGGCTATCAGGACGCGGAGCATAGAGGCGGGCGACACCAAAGAAAGGGACGTCCTAGTATGCCCGCCATGAGCAGCAAAAAAAATGCCCATTTCTGACTGTGTGATGACTGGAAGGGGAGGTGGGGGGGATTTAGTCTGTAAAACCACCACAAACCACTGTGGGAGCTGGCAGGCCAGCTCCCACAGTGGTTTGTGGCGTTTGAGCGTGCGGGTTACACCAGAATCGAAGTCCCGGTCATTTCCGCCGGTTTTTCAAGGCCTAGCAGCTTCAGCATGGTCGGCGCCACATCTGCCAGCACGCCGCCTTCGCGAACCTTCAGGTCACGCTTGCCCACATAGATGAACGGCACCGGTTCGGTGGTGTGCGCGGTGTGGGCCTGGCCGGTGGTTTCGTCGGACATCTGCTCGACGTTGCCGTGGTCCGCGGTGATCAGCGCTTCGCCGCCGACTTTTTCCAGGGCATCGACGATGCGACCGACGCACTGGTCAAGGCACTCAACAGCCTTGACCGCTGCCTCGAACACACCGCTGTGGCCGACCATGTCGCCGTTGGCGTAGTTGACCACGATTACGTCGTAACGCTGGTTTTCGATGGCGTCGACGATGCGGTCGGTGACTTCAGGCGCGCTCATTTCCGGCTGCAAGTCATAGGTAGCGACTTGAGGCGACGGGATCAGGATGCGTTCTTCGCCCGGGAACGGTTCTTCACGACCGCCAGAGAAGAAGAAGGTCACGTGGGCGTATTTCTCGGTTTCGGCGATACGCAGCTGGGTCTTGCCGTTTTTCGCCAGGTAGTCGCCCAGCACGTTTTCCAGGCTGCCGGCGGCAAAGGCCGAAGGTGCGGGAATGCTGGCGGCGTATTGGGTCAGCATGACGAAACCGGCCAGTTTTGGCTGACGGGTACGTTCAAATTCCTTGAAGTCGTCCTCGACGAAAACGCGGGTCAGCTCGCGCGCGCGGTCGGCGCGGAAGTTCATGAACACCACGGCGTCGCCGTCTTCGACTTTCACCGGCTCGCCAATGGAAGTGGCCTTGACGAATTCATCGCTTTCGCCGCGCTCGTAAGCCGCTTGCAGACCTTCCTGAGCGGTGGCGGCGTTGAATTCGCCCTGGCCTTCGACGATCAGGTTGTAGGCCTGGGAGACACGGTCCCAGCGGTTGTCGCGATCCATGGCGAAATAACGACCGATGAGGCTGGCGATCCGGCCTTTACCCAGGGCCTTGAAGGTAGCGTCCAGCAGTTCGATCGACGATTGCGCGCTTTTCGGCGGGGTATCGCGGCCGTCGAGGAAGGCGTGCAGGTAGATTTTTTCGGCGCCGCGCTTGGCGGCCAGTTCGGCCATGGCGACCAGGTGATCCTGGTGGCTGTGCACACCGCCATCGGACAGCAAGCCCATGAAGTGCACGGCCTTCCCGGCAGCGACAGCTTTGTCCACCGCGGCACAGATGGTCGGGTTCTCGAAGAACTCGCCGTCGCGGATCGATTTGGTCACACGGGTGAAGTCCTGATACACCACGCGACCGGCACCGAGGTTCATGTGGCCGACTTCGGAGTTGCCCATCTGGCCGTCCGGCAAGCCGACGTCCATGCCGCTGCCCGAAATCAGGCCGTTGGGCACGGTGGCCCACAGGCGGTCCAATACAGGCTTCTTGGCGGCAAAGATCGCGTTGGATTCAGGGCTCTCACTGTGACCGAAGCCGTCGAGAATAATCAGGACCAAAGGTTTAGGCGTGGTAGTCATGGAGTCCACTCGTGGCTGAGATAAAAGAGGGCGATGGAAAAGGGAGTGGCAGTTTAAAGCGAAGTTCCGGCCACGTCACCGCCGGACGGGGTTTGGCCCACCATAGTGGCTGTGTATACTGGCCGACATTTTAACGCCCTGGAACCTCCTTCGATGGTTGCTCACCTGATTGAATTTGCCACTAACCACTACATCCTCGTCGGTATCTTCGTCGTACTGCTGGCGTTGCTGATTGCCTATCAGATGCAGGGCGGCGGCCGTAGCCTGAGCACTGGCGAATTGACTGGCCTGGTCAACAAAGACGCGGGCGTGGTAATCGACATTCGTCCTGCCAAGGATTTCGCTGCCGGTCACATTGTTGGTGCGTTGAATATTCCTCACGACAAACTGGCTGCCCGTATTGTCGAGCTGGAAAAGCACAAGGCCAAGACCATCATCCTGGTCGACGCCATGGGCCAGACGGCCGGGACTCACGCTCGCGAACTGGTAAAGGCTGGCTTCACCGCCGCCAAACTGTCCGGTGGTGTTTCCAGCTGGAAAGCCGACAATCTGCCGCTGGTGAAGTGATATGAGCAACGTCGTCGTCTATTCCAGCGATTACTGCCCTTATTGCTCCCGAGCCAAATACCTGCTCGAGAACAAAGGCGTGGCCTTCGAAGAGATCAAGGTCGATGGCAAGCCGCAGGTGCGTGCCGCAATGGCTCAGAAGGCCGGGCGTACGTCCGTGCCGCAGATCTGGATCGGCAGCACCCACGTTGGCGGTTGTGATGATTTGTTTGCCCTGGAGCGCGCCGGCAAGCTCGACGCGCTGCTCAAGGCCTGAATTCCATACCCTATAAAAGCCCAAGATCAGAAAGGATCTGAGATGACTGACCAACAGAACACTGCAGCTAGCGAAGAAGAAACCGCACCGCAATTCTCCTTGCAGCGCATCTACGTACGTGACTTGTCCTTCGAAGCCCCGAAAAGCCCGGCGATCTTCCGCCAGCAGTGGGAGCCGAGTGTCGGTCTGGATCTCAATACCCGTCAAAAGGCGCTGGAAGGCGACTTCCATGAAGTTGTGCTGACCCTGTCGGTCACCGTGAAGAACGGTGAAGAAGTGGCATTCATCGCCGAAGTGCAACAGGCCGGTATCTTCCTGATCAAGAACCTGGACGACGCTTCGATGAGTCACACGCTGGGCGCGTTCTGCCCGAACATCCTGTTCCCGTACGCTCGCGAAGCGCTGGACAGCCTGGTGACCCGCGGCTCGTTCCCGGCCCTGATGCTGGCTCCGGTGAACTTCGATGCCTTGTACGCGCAAGAGCTGCAACGCATGCAAGCGGCGGGCGAGACTCCGACCGTCCAATAAAAGCTTCGTTTGCTCCATGAAAAA